>DXAQ01000033.1 GCA_019116905.1 Candidatus Mucispirillum faecigallinarum
TTTATTTTTTGCTTTCTTAAAAGCTGCTCTATATACTGCATTCTTTCTAAACTGTTACATATTATTAATGCAGAGCCAGGCATATTTGAAAGCAGCTCTTTATATATTTCATCTTTTTCTTTAAATGTAGAAATATTTGGAACAAAAAGCCTGCCTTGATTATGGAAATTAAATACATTTTCTAAAATATAAGTCTGGCAGTTATCCTGCATACCTGTTTCTTTTAAAAAATATTCAAAATTACCGCCGGAACTAAGTGTTGCACTTACAAATATACTTGATAGTGCAGCCTCTTTTAAGCCTGATATAAAATCAGCTCCCGATTCAAAAGGTATAAACTTTAATGTAAGAATAGTATTATTTTTCTGCATAGTTTTCTCAATAATTCTAATACCTTCTTTATCACCGTTAAATTCTTTATAAAGCTGTAAATAGGAGCTGTATTCTTCCTTTATTTCTTCATTATCAAGTGATAATATAATATCTGATGCTAAATTGATAAAATTATCAAAATCCTGCCTTAATGGCTCAAAAAGCTCTTTTGGCTCCTTAATTTTATCTATAATCTTTAAATATTCTCTATAAATTTTATCCACATTATCATTTTTTATAATATCTTTATTTTCATAAAATAATATCATAAGTGATGATAATGAAAATTCTACACCAGCATACTGAGAAAAAATATCTGGCACAGAATGAGCTTCATCAAAAATAATATTATCCCTGAATTCAAAAATAGAGCCAAATGCATCTTTACTTTTCATAGCAATATCTGAAAGCAGTAAAAAATGATTAGTGATTACAATATCTGCTGCGTTTGCCTCCCTTTTCTGCATATAAAAAGCACAGTCATCAAAATAAGGGCATTTACTTCCTGCACACTGGTATCTGTCTGCCGTCATTAAAGAACATACATCATTATCTAATTTTCCCCATGGAGCTTCTATAATCATACCGTATTTATTATTTTCTTCAAACCATGTTACAGCATCAATATAGTAAGCTGCTTTAGAGTTTACAAACCTAAAATATCTATAAGGGCAGAAATAATTTTTACGCCCTTTTAATGAACGTATGCTTTTATTTCTGCCAACAATTTTTTGCACAACAGGAATATCTTTATATAATAACTGGTTCATCAGCTGTTTAGTTTTAGTGGAAATAATTATGCGGTTATTACCTGCAAGAGAGGGCATTAAATAAGCCATAGTTTTACCTGAGCCTGTTGGTGCTTCAATACATGTATTTGTAAAGGATGAAAAAACATTTTCAATAATTTCTGCCATTTCTACCTGAGTAGAACGGTGAATATAACCTGGTATAATAGACTTTAAATATTTATCTTCCAAAAAAAATTTTGATACCGACATAATGTCCCCTTTATTTTCTTTTAATGTTATAATATAATAATTTAAATATGTATATAGAGATTATTAAAATATAATAAATTTGTGAGGCAGCTTATGACGCCATATATTACTTTTGCTGGATATTCTGGCAGTGGAAAAACAACACTTGTATTAAAAATAATATCATATTTAAAAGAAAAAGGATTTAAAGTAGCAGCACTAAAACATGACGGCCACGATTTTGAAATGGATAAGGAAGGAAAAGATACATACAGAATGAAAAAAGCAGGTGCAGACTGTATTGCTATATCATCAGGCAGCAAATATGCCATGATTGCAGACAGCAACCACAGGCTTACTTTTTTAGAATTGATGGCAAAAATACCAGAAGGTATGGATATTGTTATTGGAGAAGGTTTTAAAGATGAAGATATACCTAAAATTTTAGTATATAGAAAAGAAATTAATAAACCTAACCTTTATAACACTGAAAAAAATATTATTGCAGTAGCAACTGACACTTTTGAGGAATTTAATGGAGTTAAAAATATTTTTCATATAAATGATTACCAGGCAATAGGAGAATTTCTTATCAATTATATGAAAAATAAATGCTAGAATTTTAAAAGATTTATTGCTTCATTTATATCATCAGTTAAAGTAATATGGCTGAATTCCTCCTCAGTAATATAATGTTTTGGCAATACATGAGTTTTCAGCCATTCAATAAGTCCTGACCAAAATTCAACACCTATCATTATAAATGGAAGTTTATCCTGTATTTTAGTATTCATAAGTGTAAGCACATCAAATATTTCATCAAGTGTGCCAAATCCGCCGGGAAGAATTACATAGCCACACACATTTCTTGTAAGCAGCACTTTACGTGTAAACAAATGTTTACACCTGTATCCTCTTGTAATATAACCATTACTTTCCTGCTCATGAGGGAGGATAACATTTATACCATAAGTCTGTCCCTTATTTAAAAAAGCACCTTTTAACGCTGCCTCCATAATACCAGGTCCACCACCTGTCATTACAGAAAAGCCATTTTCTGCCAGTTTCCTGCCTAATTCTTCTGCTATTTGGTATTCTTTTTCATTTTCATGGGTTCTTGCTGAACCAAAAACTGTAACAATTTTTTCTTTACTGTTTTTAAAGACTGTTATGCCTGCTTTTAATTCATCTGCAACAGTATCCATGTATGAAATTATATCAAAATTTGCAGGAGTTTTATAAATTACATCATTACTATGCATATTATCTCACAAAAAAAAGCGACTACTAAAAGTAGCCGCTTATATAATTTATTTTAACAATTTTTATTTGTTATCATATAAGGACCATGGGCCTCTTGTTTTAGCAAGTTTTTCTGCTTTTGCTTTTTCATCAGCAGTAGAATCATGCACAATAGTAAACTCTTGTTTAGGGAATATTAAATCAGGGTCTTTAATTTTTTGCTGGTTAGTCCAATAAATTATAGGCCACATAAATGGATTAGAATATTGTTTACCAGCGATATACCAAAGATTATCACCTTTTTTAACTATATAAACAGAGCTGTTTGATGCAGTATTACTGCCACCAATACCTAAAAGCTGTTCCATTTCTGCAAGAAGAACATTTGCTGCATCTAATTCTGATTTTGCTGTTGCTGCATCACAATTATTAATTGCAGTTTTTGCATTAGCTAAATGTTTGTCTACTTTAGCTTGAATTTGTTTCCATTTGCTTGAATTAGCAGCACCTGGATGTGAAGCAATATTGTTTTTTCGTGAAACAGTTTCATCATATCTAGAATTCTGTGCATTTACAGAATCAACCTGCTGGTTATATGAACTTTCTTCTGTTTTAAATATTTCAACAGCTTCGCTTTCTGCTTTTTTACTTCCTTCTGTATCACCAGAAGATTTTAAATTATCAGCTTCTGCCATCTTAGCTTTTGTTTTAGGTAAATAGTTATCAACACAAGCTTTATTTGGGCTGCCCAAAGTCTGCCTGACCATTTCCTCTGGAGTCATACTGTCTGTTGTAGCCTTGCCCCCACAAGATGCTAATAATAATGCTACTGCACTAGTTAAAATTATACTCTTTCTCACAACGAACCTCCTTGTGAATTTATATATACTATAATGATTTATTTTTATTTATTTGTCAAGCAATATCGTATCTAAACTGTTTTATTTGCAGGTACATCACTTCTTATATATAACTCTTTTAATTGTTTTGGCTCAACATAATCAGGCGCACCGCTCATTAAATCAGTAGCTTTTTGTGTTTTAGGAAATGCTATAACATCTCTGATAGAATCAGCTCCTGCAAAAATAGCAGCAATCCTATCTACACCAAAAGCAATACCACCATGTGGTGGAGTGCCATATTTTAATGCGTCTACAAAATAACCAAATTTTTCTTTTATTTCTTCTTCTCCTAAACCTAAGCGTTCAAACATTTTCTGTTGAATATCACTTCTATGTATTCTTATACTGCCGCCGCCAATTTCTGAGCCGTTTAATACTAAGTCATAAGCTTTTGCCCTGACTGCTTTAGGATTGCTGTCAAGATTTTCAATATCTTCATCCATTGGTGCAGTAAATGGGTGGTGAACTGCAACGTAACGTTTATCTTCAGGAGACCATTCTAAAAGTGGAAATTCTAATACCCATACAAGATTATACTGTTTAGGGTTAATTAAACCTAAAAGACTGCCTAATTTTAAGCGAAGTTTTGACATTGTAAGGTTTACTAAACTTTCATCCCCTGCTCCAAAGAATATAATATCCCCAGGAACGCCTTCCATTACTTTTATAATTTCATAAGTTAATTCTTCACCTAAATTTTTAACAAGTGGTGATTGAATACCATCTTCATTAATTTTAATATACGCTAAACCTTTTGCTCCAAGACTTGTAACGTATTCACCTAATTCATCAAGAGTTTTACGTGAAAATACTTTTCCTGCCCCTTTCGCATTAACAGCTTTCACTATACCGCCATTTTTTACAGTATCTGAAAATACTTTAAAAGAGCAGTTTTCAACCATATTATTAATAGTTTTTAAATGCAGACCAAAACGTGTATCTGGAGCATCATGACCATAAAGCTCCATTGCATCTTTATACATTATAGTTGGGAATGGTCTAGGAACATCTATATCTAAAATATCTTTAAATAATTTTGCAATTAAACCTTCTATTAATTCCATAATATCATTTCTATCAATAAATGACATTTCAATATCAAGCTGAGTAAATTCAGGCTGTCTGTCTGCCCTTAAATCTTCATCCCTAAAACAGCGAACTATTTGATAATAACGCTCAAAACCACCAACCATTAATAACTGTTTAAACTGCTGTGGTGATTGTGGAAGCGCATAAAATTTACCAGCATTTACACGGCTTGGCACAAGATAGTCTCTTGCACCTTCTGGTGTACTTTTTCCTAAAAATGGAGTTTCTATATCAATAAAACCATGACCCCACATATATTCTCTTATTGATTTTGTAATATTATTACGCATAATAATATTCTGCTGAAGCTGAGGACGTCTTAAATCAAGATATCTGTATTTCAAACGCACATCTTCTGCAGCATCAGTATGTTCATCTATCATAAATGGTGGAGTTAATGCGTTATTTAATATTTTAATTTCACTAACAATAACATCTATCATACCAGTTTTAATATTTGGGTTTACCATACCGTCAGGACGGGCAACTACTTTACCTTTAACAGCTATAACATATTCGTTTCTTACAGCTTCACCAGTTTCTCTTGCTGCTGGTGCAGATTCATTTAAAACTACCTGAGTAATACCTTCTCTATCTCTTAAATCAATAAAAATAACACCGCCATGGTCTCTCCTGCGCTGAACCCAGCCCATAAGTAAAACTTCTTCACCGATATTTTTATCAGTTAATACGCCGCAGCTATGTGTTCTTCTCCAATCTGCCATATTTGTTAACATAATATTCTCCAACTTATATTAGATTAATTTATTTTTTATATATTCAAATACATTTTCAAGTTCTATTAAAGACTGTTCACCACTTACTAAGTCTTTAACAGCTGCTTTATTGTCTTTAACTTCATTACTGCCTAATATGACAGCATATTTTGCCTTTGATTTATCCGCTTTTTTCATCTGGCTTTTCATAGAAGCTAAATTATAATCATACTCTGCAATATAACCTGCTTTTCTAAAATTTTCTGTCAGCTTAAATGTATAAGGAAGATTTTCTTTATCAAAAACAAGAATATATACATCTGTATAACGGTATTCTATTGGGTTAACTTCTTTTAAAAGCTCCACAACCCTGTCAAGCCCTATTGCAAACCCTATACCTGCTGTATCTTTGCCACCTAAACTCTTAACAAGACCGTCATATCTGCCCCCTGCACCAACAGCACTGGCTGCCCCAAGCCTGTCTGTAACAAGCTCAAAAGCAGTGCGGATATAGTAATCAAGGCCTCTAACCATTCTTTCATTTATTTTAAAAGGAATATTCATTATAGTAAGATATTCTTTTACGCTTTCAAAATGATTATTACATGTATCACATAAATATGATAATATACTTGGCGCATCCTTAGCAATATTTTTACAGCTTTCTACTTTACAGTCTAATATTCTTAAAGGGTTAGTTTCAAGTCGCCTTTTACAGTCATCACATAACGCATCTTTTTTTTCTTTAAAATATTTTATTAAATCTTCTTTATATTTCGGCCTGCATTCCTGACAGCCTATTGAATTTATTTCCATAGAAACATATTCTAATAAGCCTAAAATCTCAGCTGTTTTATATAGCATACTAATAATTTCAGCATCTAAAAGTGGAGCATCACATTCAAGCACTTCTACACCAATTTGAGTAAACTGCCTGAACCTGCCCTTTTGAGGACGCTCCCTGCGAAACATATTTCCTAAATAATAATATTTTTTTATACCAGGAGGGTTATGAAGATTATTTTCAATATAAGCACGCATTAAAGATGCTGTGCCCTCTGGACGCAGGCTTACCTGCTCATCGCTGTCAATAAAAGTAAACATTTCTTTTTCAACAATATCTGTTGTTTCACCTATTCCTCTTTTAAAAACAGCTGTTTTTTCAAGAACAGGCAAACGAAACTCACTAAATCCACAGCTTTTAAAAAATCTCTGTATATCGGCCTCTATTTTATGCCAGTATGCAGTATCTTCTCCAAAAATATCTCTAAAACCTTTTACTTTCTGTAACAATGTATATATCCTTATATAAAATTAAACACTAAAAAGATTATATATAACAATATTATTTTTCTATCAATAAAAATCTTTATTTTTATTGATTTTTTATAAAAAAAGTGATTTATCATTCAAAACTTTAATATTATAATCATCGCTTAAATTATCAATCATATTTTTAAGTGATAAGTTATTCACTGGATGAATATAATCAGGCACAATATCTAATAAGGGAAGTAAAACAAAACTTCTGTAAATCATTTGATTATGAGGTATTTCTAAATTTTCATATTTTATAATTTCTCTATTAAAATCTATTATATCAATATCAATATTACGTTCACCCCATTTTTTAAGCTTGATTCTTCCCATAGAATTTTCAATAGATTTAATAATATCAAGCACTTCTAATGGAGTTTTATCTGTTTCTGCAAGAACTGCTGCATTATAATAATCATCCTGATTATCTTTTAATAATGATAAAGATGTATAAATACGAGATACTTTTATAAGTAAAAAATGATTTTTTAAATAATCTACTGCCTTTTGCAGCTGAAAAACAGGCTCATTTAAATTAGAGCCTAATCCTAAAATTAATTTTGACATAAAGCATCTTTAATAATTTTTTCTGCCTCATTCATAACTTCTATATCTGTTTTATTATGTGTAGCAATAGCTGGAAAAAACTTAACAGTTATATTTGCAGGATACATTCCAAACCCTTTTTTAGGCATATACTTTTCTGTGCCTTCAATAATAAATGGTATAACATCTACTTCTGCCCTTTTAGCAATAGTAAACGCTCCTTTTTTAAAGGGGCTTAATGTATGGCCGTCATTACTTCTTGTGCCTTCTGGAAAAATTATAACATTTCTACCTGTTTTAATAATTTCAATAGCTTCTAATAAGCTTTTTGCTGCTTTTGATGCAGAACCCCTTTCAACACTAATAACATGAAGAAATTTCATGGCACTGCCAAGCAATGGTATTTTAAATAATTCTTTTTTAGCCATAAATGTAAAATGACAGCCTGATTTTTCTTCTGATGCAAATAATGCTAAAATATCAGTATAACTTCTATGGTTACCAACAAAAATATAATTTTTATTTGTATCTATATTTTCTATTCCTGAAAAAGTTATTTTTGAGCCAGTAAGTTCTATAAGACGTCTTGCTCCATAACCAGTTCTCTTTTTTAAATATTTTTCACCACTGCCAAATATATTTACAGTAAATGATGCTAAAGCATAATTTAATACATAAATAACAGCAAATAAAAACCTTAAAATTCCACCTATTTTTTTCATAAAAGTTTTTCAGATACCTCTTTAAAAAATTCATTAAATACAGGGTTTATATATACAAAATCAGGAATATGCTCTACTGTGATTTTTAATTTTATAATAATTGCAAAAATAGCAATAAGACCATTCACACCCCTGCCCATAGCCTGAATACCTAAGAATGTTTTATTACTTTTATCATAAATAGTTTTTATAACAGTCTGGTTGCCAGAGGTATTTTGTATGCCGTATATATCACCAAACACATACTTAATAACACCATAATCAAGCCCTTTTGCTTTTGCTTTTTCTTCTGATAAGCCAACTAAGGCAATTTCTGGCTCTGTATCAATATAAACTGGTAAAATTTCAGGGGTATATTCAATATCTTCACCAAGCATATTCCTTGCTGCAACAGTAGCAGAATAATATGCCCAGCTGCTGTTCATCATAATATTAGATACATCACCTGCTACATAAACATTCTCATTATCAGTTTGAAGATTGTTACCATAAACTATATAACCACCTTCATCTACTTTTATTCCTGCATTTTCAAGTTTCAATTCCTGCACAGCTGGAACTCTGCCAGTGCATATAAAAACTTCTTCGCTTTCCACAGGACCAGCTTCTGATAAAGCAATATATTTCTGCCCAACACGTTCTATTTTAGTTATATTGTGAGATGTTACTACATTAATACCACGTTTTTTTAATGTATCTTCTAATTTTTTAGAAATCTGCGCATCAACTATTGGTAAAAGCCTGTCGCTTTTTTCCACAATAGTTACTTTTGAGCCAAAACGGCTGAAAAAAGATGCTACTTCTACACCTAATGCTCCACCACCTATAATAGCTACGCTGTCAGGAATATCTTCCATATTAACAAAAGTAGATACATCAAGAGTTTTTTTGCTTAGATAAAGTGATGTTTTAGGAACGATTGCACCTGTTGCAATTAAGCACTTTTTAAATTTGTATGATACAGTGGTATTATCAGGTAAAATAATATCTAAAACATTTTTATCTGAAAAAACAGCAGTTCCTTCAATATACTCTACCTGACTGTCTTCCAGCATTTCAGAATACTGCTTTTTCACTTTATTAAGATTACTGTCTATGGCTTTTTTTACACGCTTAAAATCAAGCGTAACGTTTTCAACATTATCTTCAATAAAAGAATCTTTAATAATTCTAAATTTTTCAAACATTTTAGAAAGCCCTACAAGAGATTCTGAAACAATACTGTTTGCAGAGCAGTAAGAACCACCTAAAACTTTACCAACTATAATAATTTTTTTACCGCTTTTTGAAAGAGTATTGGCAGCACAGACCCCAGTGGGACCTGCGCCGACAATAATATAATCAACTGATTTAGCCATTAAGTACCTGTTTCCCAAGAATTAAGATATGATACCTGTTCTTCTGTAAGAGTATCTATTGATACATTCATTGAATCAAGTTTAGTAGCAGCAATCTGCTGTTCTACTTCATGAGGAAGGACATATACTTTTTTATCAAGTTTTCCTTTATTTTTAACTGCATATTCAGAAGCTAATGCCTGAGTAGCAAAACTCATATCCATAACTGATGCAGGGTGTCCTTCTGCACAAGCTAAGTTTACAAGACGACCTTCTGCAAGCACATAAATCACTCTGCCATTAGATAAATGGTATGCATTTACATTTGGTTTAACGTGTTCTTCTATTTTTACTGCAATTTTCTTTAATGCAACTAAATCTATTTCTACATCAAAATGACCAGAATTTGCAACAATACAACCATCTTTTATAACATTGAAATGTTCTTCTCTAATAACATGAATATCACCAGTTACTGTGCATATAACATCTGCAATTTTAGCAGCTTCAACCATAGGCATAACTCTAAAACCATCCATAACAGCTTCAAGCGCTTTAATGTTATCTACTTCTGTTACAATAACATTAGCACCCATGCCTCTTGCTCTTGATGCTAAACCTTTACCGCACCAGCCATAGCCTGCCACAACAAAAGTTTTACCAGCTAAAAGTACATCAGTAGCTCTAATAATACCGTCTAATGTAGACTGACCTGTACCGTAACGGTTATCAAACATAAATTTTGTTTGAACGTCGTTTACTGCAATAACTGGAAATTTAAGAACTCCGTCTTTTTCCATAGCTCTAAGACGAATAACACCTGTTGTAGTTTCTTCCATAGAGCATATTAT
Source organism: Candidatus Mucispirillum faecigallinarum (assembly GCA_019116905.1). GTDB lineage: Bacteria > Chrysiogenota > Deferribacteres > Deferribacterales > Mucispirillaceae > Mucispirillum > Mucispirillum faecigallinarum. The sequence continues at coordinate 10,075 of DXAQ01000033.1, forward strand.
TCTGTCATATAATTCAGGGTGTTTTTTTAATATTTCTGAAACTAAATCTGCACCGTCATCCATTGTTACATTAGGGTTATGAGCAATAGCAGAAGATAAGTGTTTATAATATGTATCATTATCTTCTCCCCTTATTGCATGCACTTCAACTCCAAAGTCCCTGCATAATGATGCAGCTATGTCATCTTGTGTAGAAAGTGGGTTTGATGCACATAAAAGCACATCAGCACCACCTGCTGTTAATGTTCTCATTAAGTTAGCTGTTTCTGCTGTAACGTGCAGACAGCATGACATTTTTAAGCCTTGAAAAGGTTTTTCTTTTTCAAAGCGTTTTCTAATTTGAGCTAAAACAGGCATATCTTTATCTGCCCATAAAATACGTTGTTTGCCCTTATCTGCTAAATTAATATCTTTAATATCGTAAGCCATTATTAACTCCCAAGTTTACCTGCTAAATGTTTTAAATCTGATACTTTATTTGTATCTTCCCAAGAAAATTCACTTCTTCCAAAATGGCCATAACTTGCAGTTCTTTGGAATATAGGTTTCCTTAAATCAAGTGCAGATATAAGACCTTTTGGTGTTAAATCAAACACTTGTGGGATAAGTTTTTCAATTTCATTATCAGGAATAACACCTGTGCCAAAAGTATTTACACTTATAGATACAGGCTCAATAACACCAATAGCGTAAGCAACTTGTACTTCACAGCGTTTTGCAAGACCTGCTGCAACAATATTTTTAGCTACCCACCTGGCACCATAAGCAGCAGAACGGTCAACTTTTGTAGCATCCTTACCAGAAAAAGCACCGCCGCCATGGCGTCCCATACCACCGTATGTATCAACAATAATTTTCCTGCCAGTTAAACCACAGTCGCCCATAGGACCGCCTATAACAAATCTGCCTGTAGGGTTAATATGGAAAATAGTATCTTTTTCATCAAAAAGGTTTGATGGCATTACTGGTTTAATAACCTTTTCTATAACATCATGCTTTAATTTATCCATATGCACACTGTCTGAATGTTGAGAAGATACAACAACAGTATGAACTTTTACTGGTTCAAAACCATTGTATTCAATAGTTACTTGAGATTTACCGTCTGGACGAAGATAGTCAAGCTCACCACTTTTACGCACTTCTGATAATTTCATTGTGATTTTATGAGCAAGAATAATAGGAAGCGGCATTAACTCTGGAGTTTCATTACATGCAAAACCAAACATTAAACCCTGGTCGCCTGCACCACCTGTATCTACGCCCATTGCTATATCTGGTGATTGACGGTTAATTGTAGAAATAACACCACATGTTTCATGGTCAAAACCAAACTTCGCCCTTGTATAGCCTATTTCTGCTACAGTTTTCCTTACAATTGCTGGAATATCAACATAAGTTTTTGTTGTAACTTCGCCAGAAACAATAACAAGACCAGTAGTAAGCATTGTTTCACATGCTACGCGGCTGAAAGGGTCATCTTTAAGCATAGCATCTAAAATAGCGTCAGAAATCTGGTCTGCCATTTTATCTGGGTGGCCTTCTGTTACAGATTCTGATGTAAATAAATAATTACGATTATTTTCCATTAATATTATACACTCCTTTTATAGTGTTATAATTTATTGATAAGAAGCAATAATTTGCTCCATTCTATCTTTACCTAATAACTTTCTTCTTTTTATCTCTTTGATTTTTGTTTCAACTTCAGGTGGAAAATATTTTAAGCTGTATAAAGCTTCTAAATCCTGCTCGAAACGGATATGTTCATCAAAAAGTTTTTTAAATTCCATATTTTCCTTACTAATACGTTCATACAGCTCAAACTTATCTTCAGTCATTTTGTTACTCCTTATAAATTGTTATTTGGAGATAAAATCATACGGTATGCGTTTTTATTATCCCCATAATAATTTGCAATGGTTGAAGTTATTTCAAACCCAAAGCCTTTATACATACGTATTGCATTCTCATTATCACATGCAACTTCTAAGTGCCAAATAATATTTTCACCATAAAGTGTTCTCATATAGGCAAAAAGGGCTTTCCCTATCCCCTGCCTGCGCCAGTCTTCATCAACTGCAATAGTTATTAACTCTGCTTCTGCACCTAAAAGCCATGTTATAATATATGCTGCAACTTTTTTATCTATTTCATACACATAAATATTAGCATAATCTTTATAAAACTCAACTTCAATTGAAGCTTTTTCCCATGGAGTATCAAAAGATGATACTTCAATATTATATATATCATTTAAATCATCAAGAGAGGCTTTTCTTATCAAGATTAATCTCTGCTTCTGATTTTCTCAAGTATATAGGCAGACACTCTGCACGAAAATCCCACAATTTACCACTCTGTACTGCAAAAGACAGATTAGGAAAATATGATTTACCATTATTTATTAATACATAATCATCAATATTATTAGTAATTTCTTCTAAATAATATGATGAAAAAATATTATTATTAAAATCATAATTTCTAACAGCATAAATATCACCTTTTAAAAGTGCTGCTGTTTTTATATTTTCTTTCATTGATGATACAGCTTCTATATCAAGAGATGAAATGCCGTAAGCTTTTTTACATGCTCCTGATGAAAGCCCAAGCACTAATGCAACCCCAATTCTTACACCTGTAAACGAGCCTGGACCAATACCAGCATAAAATTCATCTATATCATCAATAGTTAATGATACAGCTTTCAATAGGTTATCAACTTGTTCCAGTAACAGTTCGCTCATTTTTTTACCAGCATAAATCACCTGACTGGCAATAATATTATTATCATTTGCTGCAACTATTACAAGATAATCGCTGGATGTATCTATTAATAATCGTGTCATATTTCTAATATATACCACTTTATTTCAATAAGTCAAGATTGATAATAATATTTTTAAACATGTATAAACGGGTTGTGTTCTTTTTCGTGTTTTATAGTAGTATGAAACCCATGACCTGGTAAAACCATAGTATCATCTGGCAGAATATATAATTTATTTATTATAGAGTTTTCTAAATCAGATTGAGAGCCAGATGGAAAATCAGTTCTGCCTACTGACTCTAAAAATAAAGTATCACCACTTACTAAAAATTTATCTTCTGCTGAATAAAAACATACGCTGCCTGCAGAATGACCTGGGGTATGGATTACTTTTATATCTATATTATTAAAACTAATTATATCATTATCATTTAAAAAGCCGTCTATTTCTGGAATTTTCACAGGCATAAGTCCATAATTTGCTGCACTTTTATTTGCAGAATTAAGCATTTCTATATCATCTTTATGGCAAAAAACTTTTGTATTAAAATAATCCTTTAAATCGCTTACTGCTCCCACATGGTCAAAATGACAGTGAGTTAAAAGTATTTTATTCACTGATAGATTTTTCTTTTCAATATATGATTTTATATAATCAAAATCGCTGCCCGGGTCAAAAACTATACATTCTTTTTCATTATGATATATATAGCAGTTTTCAGCTAAAAGTTTTAAAGTAAGTCTTTCTATCTGCATAATTACCTCTTTATTATCATTGTTACAGGTCCGTCATTAATAAGGGACACTTTCATATCTGCCCCAAACTGACCTGTTGCAGTTTTACCATTTATTTTAGAAGATACATCTTCTATAAATTTATTATACATTTCTTTTGCAATATCTGGTTTTGCTGCGCCTGTGAAATCAGGACGCCTTCCTTTTGAGCAGTCTGCTGCCAACGTAAATTGACTTATTATAAGCATATCTCCATTTATATCCTGCAGACTTTTACTCATTTTACCATTATCGTCTTCAAAAATCCTAAGGTTGAGTATTTTTTCTGACATATATTGTATTTTATCATCAGTATCCCCATCTTCCACACAGAAAAATACTAATAAACCATTATTAATACTTCCGTATACTTCACCATTTATTTTAACTGATGCTTCATAAACTCTCTGCACTACTGATATCATCTTAATAACCTTAATATATTTATTTTCATTAATTTTAATGCTGCAAAATATACTATAATACAAACAGCTATATTTATGAGTACATATATTCCAAAATACTGGCATATTACCATTGAAAGCCCCATAATAATATTTGCAAATAATACTTTAACAAGTATCTGAGCATTATTTTTAACATCAAATTTAAAATCTTTTATATGATAAAAAAGAAGTGATGCATTAACAACTGCAGCCAGTGCCCCAGCCAGTGCAATACCTGCATGAGCTAAAAACTGCATTAAAATAAGGCTTAATATAACATTAGAAATAAATGCAAAAAATGCACATTTTACAGGCGTTTTTGTATTTTTCTCAGAATGAAACACCCTTGTTAATAAGTTTGCAAGCGAAAAGAAAATAAGCCCTGATGCATACATTTTTAAAGCAATAGATGTTTTTAATACTGATTCATCAGAAAAGGCACTTGTTTTATGTATGAAAAATGATGATAAATCTTGAAACACAAATTTAATTAATTCAGTAGATAACCCAATAAGCCCAATAGTTGCAGGTATAATAATTATAAAAAGTGATAAAAATGCTTTATTAATAATTTCATTTCTTCTAACTAAATCATTATCTGCCCTTGCCTTAGATAATTCTGTTAAGCTTACAACGCCAAGTGTTACGGAAAACACACCAAGTGGAAACTGGAAAAGCCTGCTGGCATAAAAAAGCCATGAAATAGAGCCTTGAGCAAGATATGATGTTAATATCCTTCCTATTACAAAATTAAGCTGGCTGATACTTACACCAGCAAGGGACGGCACAAGTAAAAGATATGTTTTTTTCACATCTTCATCTAATGTTTTTGAAAACTTTGGTCTGTATCCATAATACATTGACACAAAATAAACAATAATTAACTGTAAAACACCACCAGCTATAACACCATATGCAAGATATGTAATATCTTTTGAATTATGATAAGCAACCCATGCACCCAAAATCATACATATATTAAATAATGCACTTGATGCATAAGATATAAAATAACTTCTGTTAATATTTAAAAAGCCAGAAAACATACCAATAATACATATTAGTATAAGAAAAGGCATCATAATATGAATAAGGTCCGCTCCCATAGACATTAAAGCAGCATCAGAAAGATAATCTTTACCTCGCAGGAAAATTCTTAATACATAATCTGCAAATACCATAATAATAACACTTATTACAGTAACAAAAAAAGTCTGCATTATAACAATCTGAGTAAGATATAAATTTTGTGCAGCTCTGCCACCTTTTTTATATTTTTCTGCCAAAAATGGCATAAATGCAGAAGACATGGCCCCTTCTACAAAAAATTCTCTAAAAAGATTAGGTATAGCTAATGCTACAAAAAATACATCTGTTACAGCTGTTGCACCAAATACAATACCAATTGCTACATCTCTTATAAGACCAAAAACACGGCTTATTAATACGCCTGCACCAGAGCGAAGAAAGCTGAATATAAAATTTGTCATAAAAATCCTTTAATATTTCTTTACATTTCCTAATCTGTCAGTTATATTTGAATTAGAGATAAAAGTAAAGTAAAATGGGGGATTATTTATGACAAAATCTGAATTAATTGAAAATATTGTTGCTCAGCATCCTAATATTACTAAAAAACATATTGAATTTATAATTAATTCCGTTTTTAATTCCATTAAAGATTCTCTGCAAAAAGGAGAAAAAGTGGAAATTAGAGGCTTTGGAAGTTTTAAAATCAGAGAGAAAACTTCAAAAGTTGGCAGAAACCCAAAAACAGGCACAAAAGTTACTGTTCCTGATAAAAAAGTACCTTACTTTAAACCAGGTAAAGAAATAAAAGAGATGCTTATTAATAAGTAATGAGTAAAAAAGCAGAATTATTTTATAAAGAAAAATTAGATACTCTATCAAAAGAAGTAAAAAAATATAACAGCATTAACCAGTATACGGCAGTTGCTAAACTAATATCATTTGTTTTAGCTGTCGGGCTTTTTATATTTTGGTATTTTAACAGCGTATTTAATATATTATTAATTACTGTTCCAATTATTATATATATTCTGTTAGTGATTTTTGGTCAAAAATACATAGATTTATATAATAAATATAAAAGCCTTTATGAGCTTATTAGTGATGAACTGTCATTTTTAAATAAGGATTTTAATGTTTTTCGCTGTAACAGTCAGTTTATAGATTACAGCCATAACTATGCCTATGATTTAGATATATTTGAAAAAGGCTCAATATATCATTCTATGAATAGATGCTCTACTACTGACGGCGAAAATCTTTTAAAAGAACTTATATTAAATCCTAAAAGAGAAGATTTAGAAATATTAAAGCTGCAGCAGGCAGTGAAAGAAATGATTCCTCTAAGAGATTTAAGCCATAATATTTCATCTATTTCTTATAAACTGCCAGGCTCTCTTGAAAATTTTATAAAAGCAGTCAGTAAAGATAATGTAAACCCTAAAAAGTCTACTCTTATTTATGCTTATATTTCATCAGCAGTAACTGTATGTTCTTTAATAGCTTACGGTGCAGGATTGATTCCTTCAGTTATTCCACTTGGTCTTTTTATTTATCAGTTTATTGCAGCATCATTATTTTCTAAAAAAACAAATGATGAATATGCTAAAATAAACAAAGCCACTAACGCTGCTAAAATATATCTGGCTATAAGTGATGCTTTAAAGGATAAAGAATTTAATTCTGAATTGTTAAAATACATTAAAGAAGAAATCACTTTTATGACAGACAGAATAAAAGAACTGCAAAAAATAAACAGAGAGTATGACCAGCGAAACAGCGGACTTTATTATCTGCTTTCAAATGGTTTTCTTTTAAAAGATATCATACTTTCATATAAAATGAATAAATGGATAAAAGAAAATCATAAGCATATAAATGTATGGAATAATGCTGCAGCTTACCTTGATGCAGTAAACAGTATATCAGTATTTAGTTATAATAATGATGAATTTATTTTTCCTGTAATCAATAAAGACTGCATTATAAAGGCAGAAAATTTATCTCACCCTGTAATAGAAAACAGCAAAAGAGTTGGAAATAATATAGAAATTTCAAAAACTCATTCTTTTTTAATAATCACTGGCGCAAATATGGCAGGCAAAAGCACATTTATACGCAGTATTGGTATAAATTTAATACTTGCCTTTATGGGTGCACCAGTTTGCGCATCAGTGTTTGAGTTTTCAAGTGTAGATATTTTCTCAAGTATGCGTACAAGTGATAAATTAATGGACAGTTCATCATATTTTCATGCAGAGCTGCAAAGACTAAAATCATTAAAAGAAAAAGCAAAAAATAGTGAAAGAATGATTGTTTTACTTGATGAAATTTTAAAAGGCACAAACTCACAGGATAAATTAAATGGCTCAAAACTTGTATTATTAAAATTGATAAAATATAATATTGCAGGTATTTTAGCAACTCATGATACAGCACTTGGTAAATTAGCAGAAGAATATAAAGAAAATTTTAAAAACTATTTCTTTGATTTTGAAATTGATGAAAGCGGAGAGATGCATTTTGATTATAAATTAAAAGAAGGAGTATCTAATAATATGAATGCATCAATCCTTTTAAAAAATGTGCTTAGTGATTAAATAAATTAAAGCCCCTGCATATCAAGATATTCTGGTCTTGCTACCCAGTTTTCCTTAACTTTTACCCAAAGGTTAAGCCTTACTTTTTTATCAAAAAAAGATTCTAAATTTTGTCTTGCAGCTGTGCCTATCTTTTTAAGCATTGAGCCACCCTCTCCTATAACTATACCTTTTTGTGATTCTCTATTTACATATATGATTGCATTAATTTCCATCATTTTAGATTTATCAGAATAGTCTTCCACATAAACAAGTGTATCATGAGGCACTTCATTACGCAGGCGCATAAAGATTTGCTCTCTAATATATTCAGATATTAAAAACTTTTCCGGCTGAGTAGTAATCAAATCTTCATCATACTGCATAATATTTTCAGGCAGTTCATCATAAAGTAAATTCATTAATGTATCTACATTTATATTTTTTACAGCAGATACAGGCAAAACATGTTTAAATTTGCATAAAGGAAATATTTCTTCTGCTGTTTTATAAACAGTTTCTTTTGGAACAGCATCAATTTTTGTAATAATCAGTATTTTTTCCTGAGGTGCATCTTTAATAAGAGATACAAGATTATTAAAATCTTTACCTCTTTTACCACCAGCCTCTACTAATAAACATATTACATCAACAATAGAAAGGCTGTCTATTGCCTGCTGCACTATTGCTTTGTTAAGTGAGTTTTTAGGTGAGTGAAAGCCTGGAGTATCTACAAAAATTGCCTGATATTCTTTTGTAGTTTTAATACCATAAATTGCATTCCTGGTAGTCTGAGGAGTGTGTGATACTATTGCAATTTTTTCACCAATAATAGTATTTAGCAATGTAGATTTACCAGCATTAGGCAGCCCTGTTAAAGCTATAAGACCAGCATGAAAAGGTTTAATTTCTTCACTACTCATTACCTACCTCCTGCTGCTCACTTATGCTTTTATCTTCTAAAACCTCTACTTCCATTAAAGCAATTCTTCTATTTTCAAGACGTTTTACAGTAAATTTAAAATTATTCCATGTAAATTCATCGCATATTTTTGGTACTTCTCCAGCTAAATCAAATACAAGCCCGGCAATAGTATCATAATCATCATCTTCATTAAATTCTTCTATGTTAAAATGGTCGCAGAAATCGCTTACAGTCATTCTTCCGTTAATGAGATATTTATTTTCGCTGATTTGTTTTATTTCTTCGCTGTCTATATCGTATTCATCTAAAATATCACCAACAATTTCTTCTAAAATATCTTCCATTGTAATAATACCAGCTGTGCCGCCATATTCATCTACAACAACAGCAATATGCAGTTTATTTTTTTGAAATTCTTTAAGCATTAAATCTATTTTTTTAGTTTCAGGCACAAATAAAGGTTTACGTAAAAGTTTCAGTAAATCTTCGATGCTGTAATCTGTTCCTTTTAATCTGATTAAATCTTTCACATATAAAATACCAATAATATTATCAAGTGAGTTTCTATATACAGGTATTCTTGAAAACTCAGTTTCTCTAACAATACGTTTTATTTCCTCAGTAGAAATATTTTCAGGCACTGCTGTTATATCTGTTCTAGGCACCATAATTTCTTTTACATCAATATCAGAAATATCAAAAATATTAGTTATCATTTCGCCTTTATCATGTTGTAATTTACCTTCTTTTTCACCAACATTTATTAAAAATTCTAATTCGTCTTCTGAAAATTTAGGGTCTTTTTTAAGGCTTTTTCCAAAAAGTTTTAATGAAAATGCTGTAATTATATCTGAAATAAATATAATAGGTGAAAAAATATAATAAAATTTATTTAAAAATTTAATATTACCTATTGATACATTAATTACTTCATACCTTGCCAAAGTTTTTGGAATAGTTTCACCAAACATTAAAACTAAAATAAAAGTAAAAACTGCAGAAATTAAAAGAGAATGAGCAGTAATATATCTGCTTACAATATCAATTATCAAAAACACATTAATAATATTAAATAATGTATTTCCTAGAAAAATAGTATTTAATACTTTATTACGCTGTGTTACCCATTTAGAAAGATTATCCTCTCCCTCATCTTCATCTGAAAAAAGCTGTTTTGTTTTTACTTCACTAAGATAAGATACAGCTGTTTCCATTGATGAAAAATAAGCTGCTAAAATTAAAGATACAACTAATAATGATACTTCCCACCATATATTAATATCCACGGTTAAGCTCCATATATAAATTTTGATTAATTAAAATACATGATAATATTAAAAGAAAAGAATTTATTGAAAAATAAAAGCCACAACTATAATAATCCATATAAAAATTTCACCAATACTAAATAATACTATATATTAACTATGAAACTGTGCCATAGTCAATAAGTTTTTTTAATATTTTTTCCTGTAATGCAAACATTTCTGCCTCATCTTCCTGGCTTGTTTCATGGTCATACCCTAAAAGATGCAGTAAACCGTGTATAAAAAGGAAGGCAGTTTCCCTGTCAAGATTAATTTCTGCTTCTTCTGCCTGTCTTGAAGCAGTATCTACAGATATTGCAATATCTCCAAGCATAATTTCATCTTCCATAGGAAAAGAAAGCACATCGGTTGATTTATCTTTATTTCTATATTCTTTATTTAACTGCCTGATTGTTTCATCATCTGTTAAAAGCAGAGATATTTCATACTGGTTATCCTGCATATCAAGTTCATTAAAAACTGATTCTGCAACTTTTGTAAAAAAATCATAAGTTAAACCGCAGTTCATTTCATCTGTATATAATATTTTCATATAACTAATCCTTTTTTAATGCTGCATCGTATGCTCTTACAATTTTTGATACAAGAGGATGACGCACCACATCTTTATCGCTGAATTTTATAAACTTAATTTCTGGAATATTTTGTAATACATGCATAGCAGTTACAAGTCCGCTTCTTTTATCGCTAGGTAAATCAATCTGAGTAACATCACCAGTAATTACGGCTTTTGAATTAAATCCAAGGCGTGTAAGAAACATTTTCATTTGTTCTTCTGTTGTATTTTGTGCCTCATCTAGTATAACAAAAGAATCATTTAAAGTTCTTCCACGCATAAAAGCAAGAGGAGCAACTTCAATTATACTTTTTTCTATTAATTTTGTAACATAATCAATATCCATCATAGTATAAAGGGCGTCATAAAGTGGGCGTAAATATGGGTTTATCTTATCAGCAATATCACCAGGTAAAAACCCTAGTTTCTCACCTGCCTCCACAGCAGGACGTGCTAAAATAATACGTGCCACTTTTTTTGATAAAAACTGGTTTACAGCCATTGCCATAGCAAGATAAGTTTTACCAGTTCCAGCAGGCCCAATACCAAAAATCATATCACTTGTGCTCATAGCTTTAATATATTCTCTTTGCGATGGTGATTTTGCAGTAACAATTTTTGCCCAGCCGCCAACTTTTATTTTCTCAGTTAATACACCGCTTACATCAATATTATTATCTTTATTAATCATTTTTACAGCATAAGCCACATCTTCTGAAGAAAGCTCTCTTTTTTCTGCTGTTTTCATTAATTCTTCAAATAATCTAAATGCTTTTACTGCATTATCTTCATTTTCTGCCTCAATAGTTACATTATCGCCAAGTGCAGATAATTTAACATGCAGATTACTTTCAATTACTTTAATATTGCTGTCCTGCCTGCCAAAAATATATGGCTGAATAACAGAGGGAACTATAATTTCTTTTGTTACGCTCAAAACTTATACTCCATATTCTTTTTTTATAAATAATATTTCATCATTTTTATTATTAACAATACCGTCTAACTTAGCTTTTAAAAGTTTATCAAGTGATTTTTTTATTTCAGGTCCTTTTGGTATACCTAAATCTATTAAATCATTACCTGATAAATCTATTTTTACATGTTTATATTTTGTTAAATAATCTTTAATAATATCCTGCTTATTTTCCCCCATTACAGCAGCAAGGGCAACAGCACTTTCAGCTGATAAAGCAGAACATACACCGTAAATAAATGAGGGCTTATGCTCTTTATATCTTTTAAAAAGGCTTACAGCATATTCCATATATTTATGGTCATTTTTTAATACAGTATCTTCTTTTGATGTAAGTTCAAATCCGTTTATTAAAGACGTATAATTTTCGCCTCTTAAAGCAAAAAATAATATATTAAACCTCATACGCCATACTTCTATATCTTCTTCAAACTGAATTTTATACCAATTTAAAAGATTTTCTGCACGTTTAAATTTATTTATTAATTCTTCATCATATTTTATTTTATCGCTGTAAAACCTAAGCATATTATATTTATACATCATTTGTAAAGCAAGTAAATAACCGTCTTCTGCTAAAATATATTTAAGCTCTAAAAACCTGCGCTGCCCTATTATTCTGCTGAATAAATCAAGGCTTTCTGCATGTTTTATAAGTCTGTCTGTATGGCTGCCTATTTCAAAACCAAACCGCACAGCAAACCTTATGGCTCTATAAGCTCGTGATGGGTCATCTACAAAACTTAAAGAGTGCAGCACTCTTATTTTTTTATCAAGAATATCTTTCTGTCCCATAAAAAAATCAAGCAGTAAACCAAACTGAGCACCATCAAGCCTGACTGCCATTGCGTTTATTGTAAAATCTCTCCTAAAAAGGTCGCTTTTTACTGATGATTCTACAACTTCCGGGGCTGCTGCTGGTGTAACATAATATTCTGTGCGGGCTGTTGCAAAATCTATTTTAAAACCATTTTCAAAAGTAACTACTGCCGTTTTAAATTTATTATGAACAAATACTTTTGCATTATGTTTTTTTGCATAAGCTGCTGCAAATTTTGCACCATCGCCCTCTATTACAATATCTACATCTATATTATGCTTATCCATTAGTAAATCACGAACAAATCCACCAACTACATAAGCCTTATACTGCATTTCTTCTGCATATTTTCCTATATCTTTTAAAACAGAAAGTATTTCTTTATCAAGATTTTCATGCATTATAGATGATACATTTCTATTTTTTAAAATACCTAACTCTTTCCTTTTACTTTCTGCAAATTTTGACTGTAATATAATATCTTCATGCATAAGCCTTAAAAGGTCAGTTCTTGTAATAACCCCAACAAGCCCTTTATTATTTTCAACAGGTAAAAGTTTTTGGTTTTGGTATACCATTATAGCTTCTGCCTCATAAAAAAGAGTATCAGGGTGCACAGTTTCAAACTCTGTCTGCATTATATTATTAATACTGTCATATTCAAGCCCATGCTTTACACCGTGAAGTAAATCTTTTCTAGAAATAATACCTATAGTCTTATTATTTTCTACAACAGGCAGATAGTTTAAATTATATTTCATAGTTAAATCAACAGCATCTTTTAATATAGAATTGCTTTGAACTGATTTCACATGGGTTGTCATAATTTCCTGAACAGTTTTAACAGGTTTGACAGTTTCTCTAATCACATATTTAAGCATTTCAAGAGTTTCTGCAATCATCTTATCTTTAATAACAGCACTTCCTGCAACGCTGTGGCCGCCGCCTCCAAACTGAGAAACTATACTTAATACATTTACTCGTGAATCATTACTTCTGCCAATTAAAACAAGCCTGCCACCAGTAGAAAGTAAAATAAAAAGGGAGCTTAAACCCTCTATTACCATTAATTTATGGGCAATAAATGCTGCTTCATCAACATATTCATCTACTGTTGCGCAGGAGTAAGCCACATCTACCCCTCCCACTGTAATAATTGATAAATTTAAAAGCAGCTCATTTAAAAGCATAACCTGAATATTGCTTAATTCTCTTTGAACATAATCATTGGCAGCAGTAGTATCTGCTTTTTGAGTAATTAAATAAGATAAGGCAAGCGCATCTTTATTTGTAGTTTTGCTGAATGTAAAAAGTCCTGTATCTTCATAAATCCCAAGAGCTAAAAATGTAGCCTCCTGCTGAGATAAGGTTATACCCTTTTCCTGCATAATAAGAGTTAATAAAGATGTGGTTGCACCAATTTCACTAATATGACGCTCTTTTGCCTCTATATCGCAGCTGATACCTGCATGGTGGTCATAAATAATCACTTCTTTTGCAATATCTAATAACTTTGCTAACCTTCCCAGCCTGTGTTTTTGGTTGCAGTCTGTAATAATTAATGTATCAATACTTTCTAATTCATTAATCATTTTATCATTATACTGTATAATATTTAGTGGAAAACTGCTTTCTTTAATAAAGGTATAAACATTATTTTCCATATTAGAGCACACTGCAATATGGTTACAGTTATATAGTTTATAAACTGCATAAGCACTGGCAATAGCATCAAAATCTGGATTAATATGTGTAACTACTATCTTCATTTTCTTGCAAATCTCGGGTGAAAATTCATAATTGTTTTTCTTTTATCATCATCTGTAACGTGAGTATATATTTCTGTTGTAGAAATATTAGAATGTCCTAAAAATATTTGTAAAGTTCTTAAATCTGCCCCGTTAGAAAGCATGTGGGTTGCAAAAGAATGGCGCAGAGTATGAGGAGAAACATGTTTTGTAATATTATGAGCCCTGCATTTTTCTTTAACAATATTCCATATATGCTGCCTTGTAAGTATTGAGCCGTTTTGGTTTAAAAATAAATAACCTGTATCACTTTCTTTTACAAAATATTCCTGCCTTAAAGCAAGATAATCTTCCAGCTTTTTTAATAATGACGGATATACTGGTACAATTCGCTGTTTTGAGCCTTTACCTATAACTTTAATTATTCCTCTTTTAAAATCAATATCTCTAAGTTTTACAGCAATTAATTCACTTACACGCATACCTGTTGCATATAATGTTTCCATAATAAGACAGTTTCTTTCTTTTACTGGTGTGGATAAATCATCGCAAGATATTAATTTTTCCACCTCATCAAAATCAAGAAAATCAGGCAGTTTATGCCACTGGCGAGGTTTTGCAATAAATTCAACAGGATTTACTTTTATATCTTTTTCTATAATCAAAAAATCAAAATACTGGCTTATACCAGAAAGCCTGCGAAGTATAGTTTCCAAAGACTGATTATTTTTACGCATAAATGACATAAAAGCCACAATATCTTCAGAATGTATTTCTTTAATATCTTTTTTATAAAATTTATAAAGTGTTTCAATATCGGAAAGATAAGATATAACAGAGTTTTCACTCATTCCAAGTTCAAACCGTAAATACTGTTTAAATTCGTTATACTTATATGGTATTGTTATATCATTATCCATAAAACCTACCTGTTATTTAACCTGTGATAAATCGGTTCAAGTATTTCATCATCAGAAATACCGCATGTATCAGCACCAAGAGCTGCTACCTTTCCATTTGCCCCATGGAAATCACTGCCGCAGGAAATAAGCATACCATTTCTTTTTGCAATCTCTGCAAAAATATGTTTTTTCTCTAACGGGTTGTGGCTTGAATATGCTTCTACGCCGTCAAGTCCAAGTATTTTATACTGTTTTATTAAGTCTTCTAATTTTTCATCATCAAGCTTTAATGTATAAGGGTGTGCCATTATGGATATACCGCCTGCTGCTTTTATAACATTTAAAGCGCGCTCAATAGATACCTGCTGTTTTTTAAATGCAAGGCTTGCCCCGTCTTTTAAATATAAATCAAAAGCATCTTGAATAGATGAAACAATATTATTTCTTAATAAATATTTTGCAACGTGAGGTCTGCCAAGCTGAGCATTAGGATTATCTACTAAATCTTCAATCTTAACATTTTTTTTCACAAGTTTAGATAAAGCTGCAAGCATTTTTTCATTTCTCTTTTTTCTATAATACTGCACTTCTTCTTCCATTTCCATAAGTGATTTATTAGTTCTGTCAATAAAAAGCCCTACAATATGAAGTTCTCCTTTATCTATTTCAACACTTATTTCAATACCTGGAATTCTTTTAACATTACTTTGATATGATAAAAATTCATCTAATCCAGCAGTTGTATCATGGTCTGTTAAAGCTAGATGAGTTATATTTAAGTTTTCAGCCATATTTATAAGCTCTGAGGGACTATAAGAACCATCAGAAGCAAGTGAATGGCAGTGTAAATCTATCATAAATCAATATCCTTTTACGAAATTTAAATAATATATATACTATATAATATTTACATAATAATATAACAAGTATTTTTTTAAATTTATTATATTATATAATATCTTA
>DXAQ01000034.1 GCA_019116905.1 Candidatus Mucispirillum faecigallinarum
CATAATATTTTTAAAAAATCAAAATAATATGGCGTAATTACATTTTTATATTGTATTTTATTATTGATTATAGATAATAGTTATATAAAATATATGCGAGGTTACATATGAAAGATATTAATGAAAGTACAATTTTTATAAGGCGTTCTATTCGTTCATTTATAAAAGAAAAAAAAGTTGAGCCTGAAAAGATAGAAATATTATTAAGAGCTGCTATGCAGGCACCTTCTGCATGTAATAAACAGCCATGGGAATTTTTAGTGCTTGATGATGAAAATGTAATAGACAGTATTGCTCCTATTGATAAACATTACGTTTTGGCAGCAAAAGCACCACTTGTTATTTTTGTTTTAGGTAATGAAAAAACAAGTTATAAAGGAGAAAATGGCAAACCATGGTATCCTCAGGATTTATCTGCATCAATAGAAAATATGTTATTACAGGCAGTAGAACTTGGTTTAGGTGCTGTTTGAATTGGTACATATCCTGATGAAGTGCGTATAGAAGGAGTAAAAAAACATTTTAATCTGCCTGACCATATTACTCCATTTGCTGCTATTGCAATAGGTTATTCTAATGATAACTGTAAATTTGTTGACAGATTTGATGCATCAAAAATACATTATAATAAATATTAAAAAAAATCATATAAAAAAATTAATTTAAAAAAATCCCCTGATTTTTCAGGGGATTTTTTATTTATTTAATAATTAAAAATCATCATTTTTTGGTGGAAACAGTTTTAATGATAACCACATAATCCATTTAAAGAATATAGGCACAAAAAGCGGCAGTAAAATTGTTGCAAATATCATACCGCCCACAACAGCTGTACCTAATACATTACGGCTTGCAGCACCTGCGCCTGAACTTAATGCCAGTGGCAGACATCCGAAGATAAATGCAAGGGAAGTCATGATAATAGGTCTAAACCTAAGCTGTGCACCTGTTAAGGCTGCCTCTACTAATGTACAGTTACCTGCCCTGTATTTTTCAACGGCAAACTCAATGATAAGTATGGCGTTTTTAGCTGCAAGACCAACAAGTGTTACGATAGCTACCTGGAAGTAAATATCGTTGCTGTATCCTCTTAAATATGATGCGAGACCTGCACCAAGAGCAGCAAACGGAATAGATATAACAACCGCTATTGGTAATGACCAGCTTTCATACTGTGCTGCAAGGATTAAGAATACCATAATCAATGCAAGAGCAAATACTACCTGAGTGCCACCTTGTGTTAATTTTTCCTGATAAGCCTGGCCTGACCATTCTATTGTGTAATCACGTGGAAGAATAGACCTTGCCACTTCTTCAATCGCATTCATAGCCTCACCAGAGCTAAAACCTGCTGCACTATTAGGGCTGCCCATGATTTTTGCTGCTGGGAAGTTGTTAAACCTTTCAATAGTAGTTGCGCCGCCTTTTTCTTTATATTCTAATAAAGAAATTATAGGCACCATTTCACCTGTTCCACTTCTAACATATATTTCCCTTAAATCATCTGGAGAACCTCTAAACTCTGAATCTGACTGCATATATACCCTGTATGTCCTGCCATATAAGTTAAAGTCATTTACATATGACTGACCAAAAGTAGATGAAAGTACTGAAAATATATCTGATACGGCTACATTCATAGCAAGTGCTTTTTCCCTGTCAATAGAAAGCTGCAGCTGTGGCGCACCAATATTAATTGACGGGAATACGTTTGCTAATTCTGGACGCTGGTTTGCAGCTGCCACAATCTGCATAATATAACCGTAAAGCTGTTCAATAGAATCACCAGCCCTGTTTTGTATCCACATTTCAAAACCACCAGTACTACCCATACCAGAAATTGCTGGTGGGTTTACAACCATTACCATACCCTGCGGTTCCTGCATACCTATACCTGCATATTTTTTTACAAGCCCAAAAGATTTATTTTCATCATCTTTCCTTTGAGACCAGTCTGTTAAGTCAATAAATGCTGCACCACTGCTTGATTTTACAGATGTTGACATCATATCAAAACCAGACATAGCTATAACAGACCTTACATTATTAGTATCATTACGTACAGTTTTTGAAAATTCTGACATAAAGGCTTTTGTCCTTTCAAGTGATGCACCGTCAGGGAGAGAGCCGATTGCCATAACCATACCCTGGTCTTCATCTGGTATAAGTCCTGTTGGCAGCTTTAATAATACTAACACAACACCAGCAATAACACATGCATATAATAAAAATGCTAAAATATTATTTTTTATAACAAATTTAACACCACCAACATAGCCCCTTGTTAAAAAGTCAAAGCCTTTATTAAATAATCTAAGCGGTAAAACTTTATGGTCGCTGCCGTGTTTTAATAAAAGCATACAAAGAGCAGGTGTAAATGTTAAAGCTACAATACCTGAAATAATAACTGATATAACAATGGTTATGGCAAACTGCCGATACATTACACCAGCCATACCGCCCATAAAAGCTATAGGAATAAACACTGATGATAAAACAAGCACAACTGCAATAACTGGTCTTGTAATTTCATGCATTGCTTCAGCTGTAGCCTGTTTTACACTTAAACCTGTGGCCATAAGACGTTCAACGTTTTCAACAACAATAATCGCATCATCAACAACCATACCGATTGCTAAAACCATAGCAAACATTGTAAGAGTGTTTATAGAAAAGCCAAGTGCATACATACCTGCAAATGTACCAATAATAGATACAGGCACTGCCAGTGATGGAATCAATGTGGCACGCCAGTTTTGCAGGAAGATAAACACGATAATAATAACAAGCACTAAGGCTTCTACAAGTGTATGAACAACCTCTTGAATTGATATTGTAATAAACTCAGTAGTATCATAAGCAATACGATATTCCATACCGTCTGGGAAATTTTTAGCTAATTCTTCAAGTTTTGCTTTGACTTTTTCAGCAACGGCTAATGCGTTTGCCTCAGGAGTTGTATATATACCCATAGGTGCTGCTGACATACCATTATATTCTGCATTAACGTTATATGTTTCTGCACCAAGCTCTATTCTTGCCACATCTTTCAGACGAAGCATACTACCTTCATCATCACTTCTAATAATAATTTCACCAAACTCATCTGCTGTGCTGTACCTTGTAGGCGGAATAATCTGCCATGCAACTTCTATACCTTTTGGTACAGGAGGTGCACCCATAGAACCTGCTGCAAATTGAGCATTCTGACTTCTAACAGCATTTGCCACATCAGCTGGAGTAAGGTTATAATATGCTAATTTATTAGGGTCAATCCATAAACGTATTGCATAAGTATCTTTACCAAATACGTTTACTTCCCCAACGCCGCTTATTCTTTTTAATTCATCAACTACGTTTAATTCTGCATAGTTAGCTAAATATAATTTACTGTAACTGTTATCAGGTGATACAAGCACTGGCAGCATAAGCATTGACGGGTTACGTTTAGTAACTGTAATACCTAACTGCTGAACTTCTGATGGCAGCTGAGCCATAGCAGTCTGCACTTTATTTGTTACGTTAACTGTTGCCATATCTGGGTCTGTTCCAACTGCAAATGTAACTGTAATACTTACATAACCTGCACTTGATGAAACAGAGTTCATATAAATCATATTATCAACGCCAAATATTTGTTTTTCCAAAACAGAAGCAACGTTTTGAGCAATAGTATCTGCATCTGCACCGTTATATGTAGCACTAACTGATACCTGAGGAGGCGTTAAGTTAGGATACCTTTCTATTGGTAAACTTTGCATTGCAAGAAAACCTACAAGAGTTATAACAATAGAAATAACTGTTGCAAAGATAGGCCGTTTAATAAAAAAGCCTGGTTGTATCTCTTTTTTCTCGTCCATAAATATTATCCTTTTATATCAGTAATCTATTGTTTTTGCCCCTGCTGCATACCCTGGCCAGCTGCACTCTTCGCTTGTCCTTGTGTTTTACCTTGAGCTGACATTTTCTGCATCATCAATGCTTTATCCATAACAGGAGAATTATCTCTCATAACTTTATTAGTACCTTCAATAACTATTCTATCCCCAGCATTTAAACCTTTTGTAACAAGGAATTTATTACCTAAATTCATACCAAGTTCAACAGGTGTAAAGTGAGCAATATTTTGCTGGTCTACAACAATAACCATTTGCTGACCTTGTCTTTGAACTACTGCTTTTTGAGGGATAATAATAGCATTAACAAATGTATAACCGTCAAGCGTAGCTCTTACATACTGACCAGGAAGAACAGCCATATAAGGATTAGGAAATTCTGCTTTTGCTTTAATATCACCAGTTGCAGAAGTAATCATTTTATCAAAGAATATAATATTACCTTTTTCTGGATATTCAACTCCATCACCAAAATAAAGAGTAGAAGTCAAGTTATCTGCAATAGTAACTTTACCTTCTGAAGCTAAAAGTCTGATAGAAGTCATTGTAGTAGCAGGTATAGAAAATGTTACGTGTATTGGGTTTACCTGATTTACAACAGTTAATGGGTTTACATCTGCAGTTGTAATCAAGTTACCTTCAGTGTAGTTTGCACGGCTTGTGTAACCTGAAACTGGAGCTACAACATTTGCATAACCTAAACGAATTTTAGAATCGCTTAAATTACCCTGTGCAGTTTCTACCTGAGCTTTTGCCATTTCATAACTTGCAACAGCTGAATCGTATTCACTTTTACTAATAGAACTTGTTTTATACAAGTTTGATTTCCTGTCATAGTCAAGTTTAGCCTTCCTTAACTGAGCTTTTGCATTATCAAGGTTACCTTGAGCAACTTTTAAAGCAGCTTCGTATGTATCAGATTCTATAACAAAAAGAACATCACCAGCATTAACATACTGACCTTCCTGATACACTCTTTCTCTTAAAATACCGCCAACCTGAGCACGTACATCAACTGCCTTTGAGCCTTCTGCTATGCCTACAAAAATTGTATCAAAGGGAGCATTTTCCTGTTTAACAGTCATCATCTCCACAATGGCAGGAGCTGACTGTGTCTGCTGAACAGCTTCCTTTTTACATCCTGAAAAAAGGAAAAGAGAAACAATTAATAATGGTATCACTTTTGTAATACTAATGTTTTGCATAATTATCTCCAATTTATAATTAATCTTATGCTATAAATACAAGAATATATTTAAAACATATTTTTTATATTTGGACAATAGAAATTATTGTAAATGTGGACAGATTTTAATACAATGTTAAATATTATACATTTACAATATATCAGATAAGATGACATATTTATATTTAGTAAAGTTCAAACAATTTAACACATTAAAAGACAATGTCAACTATATATTTTAATTTTATTAAAATTATATAATTATTTTTTTAATCTGAAGAATATTTTTTACCAGTTATTTTTAAATGCAGCTATTTATATGCAGATATTATTGATATATTATCAAAAGCTTTTACCTACATAACTGTTCATATTTTGAATTAATGCTACAGTATATTCCATTAAGGTAGATAACATCCATGGAAAAGTAACACCAATTAAAACTACCATTACAATAATTTTAGGAATAAATGAAAGGGTCATCTCCTGAATTTGAGTAACAGCCTGAAAAATACTGACTAAAAGACCTACTGCAAGCCCTGCAATTAATGTAGGAGCTGAAATGATTAAGGCAAGCTCTAAACCTTTTGCCACAAGTGATACAGCAATATCTGGGTTCACAATAACCTCCCTTTACACCACATAGCTTTTTACAAGCCCTGTAATTAAAAGCGACCAGCCGTCTACAAGCACAAAAAGAAGTATTTTAAATGGCACAGAAATCATAACTGGCGGCAGCATCATCATACCCATTGCCAAAAGAACGCTGGATATAACAAAATCTATTATTAAAAATGGAAGAAAAAGTAAAAAACCTATCTGAAAAGCCACCTGAACTTCACTCATTACAAAAGCTGCAACAAGAACTAAATCAGGTATTTCATCATAAGTTTTTGGTCTTTCTATCCTTGATAAGTCTATAAATAAAAGTAAATCTTTTTCTCTTGTATTTGATATTAAAAACTGCCTCATAGGCTTTCTTGCTTCTTCAACTGCCTGTTTAAATGTTATTTCTTCCTGCACATAAGGAGCAAAAGAGTTTTTATTTATTTCTGTTAAAACTGGTGTCATTATATAAAAAGTAAGAAGTAAAGCCATACCTGTTAATATTTGGTTTGGCGGCATTGTAGATGTTCCCATTGCTGTTCTTAGAAATGAAAAAACTATGATTATTCTGGTAAAACTTGTCATAACCATAATAATAGATGGTGCAAGGGCTAAAATAGTAAATATAAAAACTACCTGCAGTGAAAATGCTACATCCTGAGGTGTTTCTGCCCCTTCCACCCCAAACCTGAATGTTGGTATAGGGATAGTCTGGTTTTGAGCATAGCTTACCCCTGCAAAGCCTAAAAAAGCTATACCTAAAAATAAACCAAAAATTAATGTTTTTTTAACAGCTTTTTTGCTTACTATTTTTGCCACATTATCCTCTTATGATTCTTTCTTCCTGTTACGTATAGATTTAAGTTTTTCTTCTACCATTGCATTACTTGAGGATAAATCATCATCAAGTTTTGCTTTCCTTTTAAAAAATGACATATAGCCTTTAAAATCATGTTTTTTAATAAAACCAGACCTGATTTTTGCAGCCTCTGCCTCATCTGTAATTTTATCTATAACATTCATACCGTTATCTGTTACGCCAAGTATATATATAATATCACCTATTTCGTAAAAATAAAGAGATTTTCTTAATTCTAAATCTACTTTTCCTAAAAGCCTGCCGCTGCCTGGAATATCTGAAAACAACTGTTTTTTAAAAAATATTTTAAGCACAAAAAACAGTAAAAATATCATTATTAATACAAAAATAAGCCCTGAAATCATTTTAACATAACTTGATGTTGAAGGCATAGATGCATTTGTATTAGTACTGCCTGCAGGTATAGGAACTCCTTCCTGCTCTGTAGTTTTTGCAGGAAATGGAAATACTATTGAAATTTGTTTATTAGTTTTATTTATTATAGGCTCTATTGGATTATTTTTAAATTCTACATAAAACCGCTTTTTATCTTTTGTAGTAAGATATACACTTTTTATAGGCATATCAAAATAATTCTGTCTTGCAAACTCTATATTTTCTGATGTATCAAATGTAAATATAAGGGTATTGCTTGTTTCATCTAAAAGCTGGTCAAAGGCAGAGTAGCCTTTTTGGAATGAGAAAACAAACTCTGCCTTATTATCTTCGACATTTGTTTTTAATTCTGCCCCAAAGCTTTGAAAAGCAAATAATGTAAAAAATATTAGTAAAAGAAATTTTTTAGCCATACAGCCCATCTTTAAATTTTTCAACAAGCTGTTCTTTTGTTAAAATTTCACTTATACGAATACCAAATTTTTCATCAAGAACCATAACTTCGCCATAAGCTAAAGGTTTCTCATTAACAAGGAAATCCACTGGCTCACCAGATGTTTTATTCATGCGGATAATTGTGCCGCTTTCCCACCTGAGCATTTCGCCAATAGTTACTTTTTTCCTGCCAAGCTCAACGCTTACATTAAAAAGAACTTCGCCAAAAATCTCTTTTATTTCTTCTCTTGTCATATATACTATCCTCTTTGGACAACAAAACTTGTTATATAAACGTTATAAAGTCTGCCTTTTGCAAGCATAGAATTAATACGGCGTAAAAACTCGTTTTTTAAGTTTATTTTGCCCTGAGATGTTGATATTTCCTCATAAGCTTTTGAAGAAAGCACTGTTATTAACATATCTTCTATTCTAGGCATTTTAGCTTCTATCTCTGCATTTAAATCTGCATTTTTAGGGTCAAATTCAAGTGCTAATGAAACAGAAAGATATGTAATGCCTGTTGGGTCTGCCAAATTAACGTTCATTGCAGGTATAGGATAAATCTGCCCCATTTCTGCATTAGATACAGCCATATCCATACCGCCGCCCATAGCTGGTGCTGGTGCAGGCATAGGCATTGGAGCTGCTGCCTGTGGTGTTTGAACTGGCATTTGTGCCTGAGCAGCCTGAGTCTGGGCTGCTGCCTGGTCTGTATTTTCATCTTTTGGAGCTAATACTAATGTATATACTACCACTAATATTACTACAAGCAGAATTAAAATAATAAGCCCTAGTATTATAAATTTTAATTTAGAAGGCTTTTTCTTAGCCTGCTGTTCCCCATTTTCATTTTCTTCTGCCATTATTTCCTCCGCTAATTGATATACTTAATTAAAATGAACTTTTTCCTGATTCTGCAAATTCAGGAGTAACCATATTTATTTCTACACGCCTGTTCATACTTCTGTTTTGGTCTGTAATATTTGGCAGAATTGGATGATACTGCCCATAACCTGATGCAGAAAGCCTGACAGGGTTAAAATCAGCTTTTACAAAATAATTTATTACAGATAATGACCTTTCTGTTGATAATTTCCAGTTAAAATCAGGAGAACCAGTATCATCTGTATGACCTTCAATATTTATATAATATGATGAATCTTTTACTATATTAATTATTTTATCAAGTATAGGACCAGCCTGAGGCAAAAGCTCTGCACTGCCTGGTTTAAAAAGTGCAGAATCTAATATGCGGACAGATAAACCTTTATCAGTTTTTACAACTGAAACCATATTATCCATATTTTGAGCCTGCATCATAGATTTAATCTGGCTTTCTACCTGCTCTTCAGTTTTAGCAACTGTATCTTTTATGGAACGTTTAGATACAATATTCATCTGGCTTAAAGGTGTAACGCTTGGGTTTTGCATTATACCTGATGAGCCGGCTAATATACCAAATGACTGTTCCATTTTTACTTTATCAAAATTCGCCATAGACAAAAGCAAAACGAAAAAGGTTAAAAGCAGAGTTGTCATATCAGAAAAGGTTGTCATCCACTTAGGTGCACCAGCTGGACAATCTGGACATTTTTTCTTAGCCACAACTTACCTCTTATTATTAATCAAATTGAGATTTACGCTGAGAAGGTGGTAAGTATGCATTCAATTTCTGCTCAACAATACGAGGGTTATCCCCAGATTGTATAGCCATAATACCTGCCAGCATAATTTCTCTTAAATGCTGTTCTTCTATAGAACGAATTTTCATTTTAGTAGCAATAGGTGTGGAAATCATATTCGCAATTAACGAACCATAGAAAGTAGTAATTAAGGCAACCGCCATAGCAGGCCCAATAGCTGCCGGGTCGCTCATGTTTAAAAGCATGGCAACAAGACCAATCAGAGTCCCAATCATACCCATGGCAGGTGCAATATCTGTAAAATAAGATATTACGCCAATATTTGCTTCATGTCTTTGAACCATATTTTCAAAATCCATTTCCAATACAGTTCTAATAACTTCAGGCTCAGTGCCATCAACTGCTAAACGAATACCTTTTTTAAGAAATTCATCTTTCATATTTTCTTCTTCAGATTCAAGAGATAAAATACCATCACGGCGGGCTTTAACTGCAAAATCAACAAGTTGAGATATAAGATTCTGCTCAGAATGAGGTATATATATAAAAGCTTTAGATGCTGATTTTAAACCAACAATAAGTTTATTAATAGGGTTTGCTGCCATTACTATACCAATAGAGCCACCCACAACGATTAAAAATGAAGGAAAATCAATATACGGCCCTATACCAACACCAATTACTAATGACCATAATACTAATGCCCATGCAATAACTAAACCTACAATACTTCCTATGTCCATCTTCACTCAACCCGTTTATATATTATTTATAGATGTAAAAATAAGTCATACTTAATTATAATATCAAATATTATTATAATTATCAATGACAATTTATTATTTTTACAATTAAAAATATCTTTTGTCTATATTAATTTACTATATCGGCCTATATTTTTTTATCTTTAATGGTTTATGTTGTGCTAATCAATTAAAATACAGGAATTATATAAATTTTACATATTATTTTATTTTTTTATATTGATTTTTTATTTAATTAGAGTAATATTATCGGTTAATCATCAAAAAATTGGAGGATATTGTGAATAAAAAAAATGATTTAGCAGAAAATGCATTAAATTATCACAGCAGTCCAGTTGCTGGTAAAATAGAAGTAATATCTACAAAAAACTGTGAAACTCAAGAAGAATTATCACTTGCTTATACTCCTGGAGTTGCAGTGCCATGTCTTGAAATCAAAGACCAGCCTGAAAATGCTTATAAATACACAGCAAAAGGTAACCTGGTTGCTGTTATTTCCAACGGAACAGCAGTTTTAGGGCTTGGAAATATTGGCGCATTAGCAGGCAAACCTGTTATGGAAGGTAAAGGTATCCTTTTTAAAAAATTCGCTGATATTGATGTTTTTGATATTGAACTTAATTCTGAAAATACAGATGATATAATTAAAGCATGCCAAATGTTAGAGCCTACTTTTGGCGGTATTAATTTAGAAGATATAAAAGCCCCTGAATGTTTCATTGTGGAAGAAGCACTTAAACGCACAATGAAAATACCTGTTTTTCATGATGACCAGCACGGCACAGCTATTGTTGGCGGCGCTGCATTAATTAATGCATTAAAAGTTGCAGGCAAAAAAATAGAAGATGTTAAAATCGTTATGAATGGTGCCGGCGCTTCAGGTCTTGCTATTGCATCATTAATAGTAAACCTTGGGGTTAAAAAAGAAAACCTTATATTATGTGATACAAATGGCGTAATATATAAAGGCAGAGAAAAAGGCATGAACCCTTATAAAGAAAAATTTGCAACTACTCAATCATGCAGAACTTTAGAAGAAGCTGTAAAAGGTGCAGATGTTTTATACGGACTTTCTAAAAAAGGTGCTTTCTCTGAAAATATGATTAAAAGTATGGCAAAAAATCCAATTATTTTTGCTATGGCTAACCCTGACCCAGAAATTACTCCTGAAGAAGTAAGTAAAATCAGAAATGATGCAATTATGGCAACAGGTAGAAGTGATTACCCTAACCAAATAAATAACGTTATGTGTTTCCCATTTCTTTTTAGAGGTGCATTAGATGTGCGCACAACAGCAATCAATGAAGAAATGAAAATGGCAGCAGCTCATGCTATTGCAGAACTTGCACACACTGCAGTGCCTGAGGAAGTAAGAAAAGCATATAACGGCAAAGACTTTACTTTTGGTAAAGACTATATTCTCCCTACTCCTTTTGACCCACGCCTGCTTGTTAATGTTAGTATGGCTGTTGCAAAAGCTGCAATGGATTCTGGAGTGGCAGAAAAACCTATAAAAGATTTTGATGAATACAGATTAAGCCTTGAAGCAAGAATGAACCCTGCTAAAAAAATGATAGTGCAGGCTGTAAAACAAACTAAAAAACATAAAGTTAAAATGGGCTTTACATTTGCAGATAAACCTGCTGTGCTTGCTGCTGCTGCAAAATTTCAAGAATATAATTTAGGAACACCTTATCTTATTGGTAATACTGAAAAAATTAAAAAATCAGCAGAAAACTTAAATATTAACATATCTAATATGGTAATAATTGACCCAGAAACTCATAAAGATACAGAAAAAATAATTCTTAAACATTATGAGCATTACTGGAGAACTGGTTTAACTAAAAATCAGGCTGCTCAGGAAATAAAACACGGCCATTATAACAGATTTGCAGGCGCTGTTTTAAATAACGGCGATATTGATGCATTTGTTGGCTATGCATTAAAAGATTTAGAAACTACTTTGGCAGCTGTTGCAGATACTGTTGATTTAAAAGAAGATTATTACACTGCATCTTCTGCTGTACTGCTTGCAAATAAATATAAAGAATTAGTTATTGCTGACCCAACTCTTTTTACTGAGCAGGATGAAGAATCTTTATCAGAAGTTATTTTACAGACTGCAGAAACATGCAAAGCGCTTAATATTGAGCCAAATATTGCAGTAATATCAAACGGAAATTTTGGCACTTCTCTTGACAGCGAATTAATAGCAGAAGCAATTGATTTAGCTAAACAGGTAAACCCAAAATTAAAAGTAGAAGGCGATTTAGATTTAGAAACTGCTTTAAAACCAGCACTTGCTAAAAACTATCCATTTTCTAATGCTGACGGTAATGCAAATGTGCTTGTATTCAGCAGCGCTCAGGCAGCGGATGCAGCTATAAAATCATTAAAATTATTTGGCGGCTTTAAAATATGTGCAAAAGTAACACAAGGTTTTTCTGCACCATTACAAATTGCTGAGCCTGATTCTTCTGCTGATGACATTTTTAATTTAGCAGTTATTGCTGCTGCAAATATTTAATATATAAGTTATATATTATAATGTATAGATAAGCCCTTTTTATTTAAGTAAAAAGGGCTTTTTATTATATTTTTAAAAACAGGGTAACATTAAATGAAAAAAATATTAATGATTGCAACAGGCGGCACAATAGCATGTATGCCTTCTGAAAATGGACTTGTTCCTGGTATATCTGGTAACGATATAATATCGCTTGTGCCTGAATTAAAAAATATATGCACTATTGATACACTTGAACTTTTAAATATTGACAGCTCTAATATTTCCCCAAAACATTATGTTTTAATGATAGAGGCTGTTGAAAAAAATTATGATTTATATGACGGCTTTGTGATTACTCACGGCACAGATACAATGGCTTATTCTTCATCTATGATATCATGCGCCATAAGAAACCTTAATAAACCAGTAGTGTTTACAGGCTCACAGCTGCCTTTAAAAGCTGCGGGAAGTGATGCATATAAAAATATAAAAGACGCTTTTTTAGCTGCCAGTGATAATGTATACGGCGTTTTTCTTGCATTTAATGGAGATATTCATTACGGGGACAGCGTTAAAAAAGTTTACAGTGAAAATTTTACAGGGTTTTTATCAATAAACAGTAGCGTGGCTGGAAAATCTGATAATAATAAAATAGTATGGAATAAGATATTTAAAAAACATAATGACAGCCCTGTTTTTAATAAAAACATATCTGAAAAAGTGTTTGTTTTAAAAATGATACCATCACTTAAACCAGATATTATTGATGTGCTTATTAATATGGGCTATAAAAGTATAATTATTGAAGGATACGGCGCAGGTGGCCTGCCAACAGAAGACTGCGAAAATAATTTTATACCTGCTTTAAAAAAAGCCATAGAAAATAATGTATCAGTAATATGTGCCACCCAGTGCCTTTATGACGGGGTGCATCTTGATAAATACCCAATGGGCATAATATCAGAAAAATATGGTGCTGTATCAAGTAAAAATATGACACTTGAAAAAACTCTTGCAAAAGTAATGCTTGGGTTTGGTAATAATATGAATTTAAAAGAATTAAAAAAATATTTAGAAAATGATTAAAAACCTGCTGCCATTTGCAGCAGGTTATTTTTTTACTGCACTGGCAATAAGCTGAAATATAATTTTTCAGGTGTGGCAACTGTTTCTGATGTGTTACCTGTGCCTAAGATACCGTTTTTATTATCGCCCCATGTGTATAAGTTATTGTCCCCCGCAAGTGCAATAACTCTGTCGCCTCCTGCCCATACTTTTTTATAGCCTGATGATACATTTTCTGGGTTTGATATTTCATAAACTATATTATTTACAGTATTAGCAGTTTTATTTGATGTAAGCTGATTTTTACTGTTATCGCCCCAGCCATAAAGTATGCCATCACTTGACACAGCATAGCCTGCTGCCTTACCTGCTGCAACTTCAATCATTTCTTTATGTATTGGTGTTACTTTATTTGGGTCTGTTTCCATTGGCTGATTTTGCAGGCCGTCAAATAATGGTGTTGCTCTGCTGACTGCCTTTCCGTTAGAATTAAACCCAAGCTGATTTTTATCGTTATTTCCCCAAACATATAAAGAATATTTTTCTACCATAGTCCATGTTGCATCTGCTTTTGTTTCCTTTTTAATAGATACAACAAAATCATCACCTGCTGCAAGTTTTGCAAAATAATTATTTTGGTAATAATTTACAGAACTCCCTTCTTCCCCATAAGGAGTATATACATAGCCTGGTGCCATATCTGTAATATTTAATTCTGGATTTTCTTCTGGGTTATTTTTATTTTCTTCCCCAAGCTTTGGATAGCCTGTGCCAGCACCAGCAATTCTTCCAAGCTGCCATTTATCATTTACACCAAATGAAAATACATTATAACTTGATGTAGCTCTAACAATAGAAAAACCATCACCTGTTGCAAAAAGTGCGTCCTGCCTGGAATTTGCTGTTGTTAAAAGATTAGCTTCTGATTGTATTTTATTAGCTGCGCTGTCATTATAACCCCAGTTATAAAGTGATATTTTAGGTGCTTTGCCTTCTAAAAATTCATAACCTGCCACAGACATATCACCACCAGCTGATACAAATATTCTTTTATATGACCCTGTTTCTAACGGTGCTATTATAGATACTGTTGTTACATTATCTATATTATTAGTACTGCCTGTTCCAAGCTGGCTGTAGCTGTTATCACCACATGCATATACGTTGCTGTTATCTGTAAATAATGTATGGTTTTTGCCTGCTGCAACAGATGATATTTCAGAAGTGTATGATTTTAAAATTCTAGGCTCTTTTAAATTTAAAATAGATTTTTCTATACATAACTGACCATACGTATTATCACCATATATAAAAAGTCTTTTTTGACCAATATCTGAAATAATTGTATGGTTATCTCCCATATCTATTTCATAAGACTGCGCATCAGGTATGATTATACGTCCCTTATATTCTACTCCGCCTACATTTAATGTAACAATATAAGAGCCTGATGCATTAAATTCTGCTGTAATTTCCCTGCCTGCTGCATTTGATAAAGTAACACCTTCAATATTCCATAAATATGAATTACCTATAATATGGCTTGCTGGTTTAAATGATACAGTGCCTATTTTTGGTGTATCGTGCAATACCGCATTATCTGCAAGCCCCTCACTAACTACTGGTGGGATAACATTGCCCCCATTATTTTTACTTTCTTCTGCGCAGCCCGCAAAAAGTAATAATGCCAAAACAGGCAGAAAGATACTTGTAAGTTTTTTCATCAACTTCTCCTTTTAAATTAAAAATAAATAATAAAAATTAGTAAATAGAGTTAATCATTAAATAAAATGATTAATATAAAATCTGATAAGAAAATTATGATAGTTATAAGATTTCATAGCCTTCCTCCCGAAGAATATTTTTTTAAGTATACATCGTCTCCTGGCTTAATCTTCAACCTTATTCGCTCCTTCCCATTAAGCTAAACTTGCAGGTGGATATATGCGAACTTGTCAGAAATTACAGTTGCGGGGGGCAGCGGTGGTTTCTCACCACACTTCCGTCTGCATACCTATTTTTATAATGGTATAAATTTTTAAGTTTTTGTCAAGCAGAAAATTTATACTTGATTTATCTTAATTTATATTCTATATTTTTTTTATGTTTGAAAAGGGAATAGAGTGAGATGCTCTAACCGCTCAAGCGACTGTAATCTGGATTAAACCACATTATGCCATTGAGAATTATCTTGAGAAGGCGTGTTTTAAGATGAAAGTAAGTCAGGAGACCTGCAAACATACAAACCAATTATCCACTTGAGTTATGGAGGACGGTGTGAAAAAATATTTACTTTTATTTATCTTATTTT
>DXAQ01000035.1 GCA_019116905.1 Candidatus Mucispirillum faecigallinarum
ACGACTGCTTAATGTGTTGCAATCGTTTTTAGATTTTACATATAAATGATAAAACTATTAATATCCTTGCAATTATTTTAATATCATTGTAGAATAGTGAATAATTATTTATAAGGTGATTAATGAAAAACATTCTCAAAAAAAGTTTATTTATTATATCAATATTAGCTGTTATATTTATAATTTTATCCATATTTTTATATTTTTATACACGTCATCACTTAAATTTCAACCCTGAAAATAAAGATATAGAAAAGGCAGTAATATATGGCGATGTTCGTTCTGGATATTTAACACATATTAAGATTGCAAATATGGTAGCAGAAGAAAAACCTGATATGATTATTTTTACAGGCGATATTGCTTCAAACAGCAGAAACTATATCCATTATCTGCAGCATACAATATTTGAAAGAAAGCTGTGGAATATGGCAGAATATTATCCTGTCAGAGGCAACCACGAATCAACTTACTGGCTTTATGATGCCTTTTTTGATTTACCAAATGATAAATCATACTATTCATTTGATAGAATGGGTATGCATTTCATTGTGCTTGACTGCTGGAATGTATATAAACCATTAGAAGAAAAACAAATGCAGTGGCTTAAAGAAGATTTAGAAAAAAATAAAAACAAACCTATATCTGTTGCTATGCATGTGCCGCTTTTTACATCAGGTAAATATGAGCCTTATAATGAGCCAGATTTACTTGCACTCTTTGATAAGTATAATGTGTTATTTGTATTTTCTGCTCACGTTCATTCTTATGAACACTCCTTATATAAAGGCACAAACTACATTGTTACTGCTGGCGGTGGCGCGCCTTTATACCCTGTAACAAGAGATAACCCATATAAAGTCGTTAGAGAAAATGTGCACCATTATACAGTTTTAACAAGAGATAATGATACATATACTCTTAAAGCCATTGATATTAATGGAAATATTATAGATACAGTTTCTACTTCTTTACAGGAAGTAATAAAAGCTAAGGAAAATCAAAAATGATATTAGATATATTATTCGTTGTATTATTTATTTTATGTGCAGTAATTGCTCTTATATTAGTTGTTTATTTTCTTGTCCGCCACAGGTTAAAATTTGACCCGGCTGATAAAGACTTTAAAAAAATTGTAATATATGGTGATGTGCGTTCAAGCTATAAAATGCACAACCATATTGCTGATATGATAAAAAAAGAAAACCCTGATATGGTGCTTTTTACAGGAGATATAGCCTCTAACAGCCATAACTTTCTCCACTACCTTATTTTCAGTATTATTGAAAATAAACTGTGGAAAAAATGCGAATATTATCCTATAAGAGGCAACCATGAATCAGAAATCCACCATTATCAGATATTTTTAGATTTGCCCCATAATAAAACATACTACTCTTTTGACAGAATGGGTATGCACTTTATTGTGCTTGATGTTGTTGATGAAAGCCTGCATACTGAGCTTATTACATGGCTTAAACAAGATTTAGAGCAGAATAAAACTAAAAATATAAGCGTAGGGCTGCACTATCCACTTTTTACATCAGGTAAATATTACCCATACCATGCCCCTTATCTTTTAGAACTTTTTGAGGCGTATAATGTAATATTTGTATTTTCTGCCCATGTTCATTCTTATGAACGCTCTGTATATAAAGGCACAAACTACATTGTTACTGCTGGCGGCGGCGCGCCTTTATACCCTGCTACTATTGAAAATAAATATAAAGTATGCAGAGTTAATGAGCACCACTACTGTGTTATGACTAGAAATGATAATGATGAATACACTATAAAAGTAATTGATAAAAACGGTAACAAGATAGATGAAGTTACATCATCAAAAGCAGGAATGATAGCAGGCAATTTATGTGCAGATATTTAAAACTTTTATATGCAGTATTAATTGGACTTGCAATATTTTTTATTATAAGGCTTGTAATATTTACAGTCTATTTTGACTTATTTAAAGATAACAGCGCATGGAGTATCTTTTTAGCCATAATGCATGGTATAAGGTTTGATTTATCAATATTTCTTACAATTATATCTCCATTTATAGTGCTTTTACTTTTACCTGTAAACTCTCAAAAATTTCAAAAAATTGTTTACTGGGTAATGTACTTTATTTATGCTGTAATTACGATATATCTAGTAATTGATGTTGTGTATTTTGGTTATGTTTCAAGACATTTAGCAGGTGAATTTGCTACTCTTGGCAATGATTATGAATTTATATATACAATGGCAAAAACTTATTTCTGGCTTGTATTTATTGTTTTAGCAATCGTTGCTTTTTTTGGATATTTTTGGAAAAAATTTGCAGACATTAAAATAAAAGAAAGTGATAACTCTAAAAAAGGCTTAATTAAATCAGCCGTTTATTTTATCATATCAGGTTTAATAGTTTTTATATTTATAAGAGGCAGTTTTGCTACTAAACCAATAAGCACAATAAATGCTTTTATAATCGGCAATAATGCTCTTGCAAACCTTACATTAAACGGACTTTTTACTTCTTTAAGATATATGACAGAAAATAAAGCTGTATCAAAAGATATATACTCTTTTTACGATAATAAAGAGGCTCATGACTTTATATTATCTTTAAAACATACAGATTGTTCTCACCCATTTTCTGAAATAAAAAAGCCAAATATAGTTTTTATTCTGCTTGAAAGCTGGAGCAGTTATTATGTTGATGCGTTTTCAGGCTCTAATATGCAGTTAACACCTAATTTAAACAGGCTTGCATCAGAGGGAATAATGTTTATGAACCACTATTCTCCTGAAAGAAGAAGTATTTCTGCAATACAGGCTATACTTTTAGGAATACCTCCTATGGATAATATTCCAAAACTTGGGTTTGGGCTTGAAACTATTGCTGGAAGCGGCAATCTGGCATCAAAACTTTATGAAAACGGGTATGATACAGTATTTATTCAATCATCAAAAAGAAATTCTTTCTACCTTGATGTAATTGCAAAATCTATAGGGTTTCAAGAATATTATGGTATGGAAGATATAAAACAGATACTTGATTATCCAGATTATAAAGCATCACAGTTTGGCTGGGATTATGAAACATATATGAAACTTGCAGATGCTTTAAAAAATAAAGGGAAAGAAAAACCGTTTTTTGCCTTTTTATTTACAGGCACAACACATATCCCTTATGCAGAGCCTAATAAGATAAATGTGCGGTTTCCTCACAGTATTGATACTGAAAACGGATTTAAAAATACACTTGTTTATGCAGACTGGAGTTTAGGCGAATTTATTAAAACAATAGAAAAAGAAGATTATTTTAAAAACACTATATTTATTTTTACAGCAGACCATGTACTTGGCAATTTTGAAAAACAGGAGTTTCCTGATGATTTTAAAGTGCCGCTTTTAATATGGTCCCCTGCTTTTAAAGAAAATAAAAAAATATTATCAACTACAAACCATGTAGATATTCCACCTACTATATTAGGGATTGCCGGATTAAATGATAATTTAAGTGAATATATTGGCGAAGATATTTTCTGTAAAGATAATACAAGTTACAGCGTTATTCATACATGGGGTTCTGCTGCTATTATTAAAAATAAAGAATGGCTTAAACATTCCTTTAAATATATGCTTGAAAGTAACCCAAAAGATATGGAGCAAAGCGAAAAAGATTTTCTTTCTAAAATACTGCTTTCATACTATCAGGAAAGCTATAATATTATGACAAAGGAGAATAAAAAATGAGAGCATTTATAGGATTTGAAATACCAGAACAAATAAGAAAATTATATGTTTCAACCTGTAAATCTCTGCACAGCAGCTGCAATATTTCATTTGTAAGGCTTGATAAAATGCATATTACTCTTGCTTTTTTTAATAACCTGCCTGAAAAAGAAATTGAAACAGTAAAAAATATTCTCCTTGATATTAAAACTGAACAGTTTGAAATAAAATGCGAAAATATGGGGCTTTTTAAAAGAAAAGGAATACCTTCTACTGTATATATAAAAATATTTTCAGAAGGGCTTCAAAATTATGCAGAAAAACTGCACTCAAAATTAAGAGAATTAAATATTAATTTTGATGACAAAAAACCATATACACCTCACATTACACTTGCAAGAATTAATGAAATGGTAGACGAACAGGAGTTTGCAAAAAGCTACAGATATATTGCAAAAACTTTCAAGCCGTCATCTTTTTATGTGGAATCAGTTCATTTATACAGCAGTGATATGATAACATATAAAAAAGAAATAAGTGAAGATTTTATTAAAATATTTAATGATGAAGAAACAAATGAAGAAATTTAGTATTATTGCAGCAGTCGTTTTACTTATAATCTGTACCACATTATATTTTATATCAAATATGTTTTACAATCTTGCCTTATCCCCTGATAATAATAAAGACAAAGTTTTTGAAAGCTCTCATAATGCACCTACAAAAAAATTTGATAATACAAAAATCAATAACGATAATAATAAGTTTAAAGAAAAAGCAGAAATCGTATCAATAAAATCTTTTGACGGATTAAACCTTAAAAGTTATAAGCTAGCTAAAAATAATACACATAAATGGGTTATAATTAACCACGGCTATATGCAAAAACCTTATCAAATGGGGCATGCTGGTATGAAATTTTATAACCAGGGCTATAATGTTATACTGCCGCACATGAGAGGCCATGGAGAAAGCGAAGGGGCATATATTGGCATGGGTTACCATGACAGAAAAGATATTATAAAATGGGTAGAATATATTATATCTCAGGACAGTGCAGCAGAAATATTAATATACGGTGTTTCAATGGGTGGAGCAGCCACTATGATGGTAAGTGGAGAAAACCTCCCCGATAATGTTAAATGCTTTATAGAAGACTGTGGATATACTTCTGCCTGGGATGAATTTTCATACCAGCTGAAAAAAATATATTCTCTGCCTTCTTTTCCTATAATGAACAGCGTAAATCTGCTTGTAAATTTAAGAGCTGGTTACGATTTAAAAGAGGCCTCAGCTTTTAATCAGGTGCAGAAATGTAAAAAACCTATGCTTTTTATTCACGGTGATAAAGATACATTTGTGCCATTTAATATGGCAGAAAAATTATATGCAGTTTCATCATGCCCTGAAAAAGAGTTATTTATTACTCGTAATGCAGGGCATGCAGAATCTTTTAAAATGTATGAAGATATTTACTGGCAAAAAGTATTTGAATTTGCTGGTAAATATATTAATTAATTTTCTTTTTTATTATCTTCTTTTCTTGCAGCAAACTCTACTTTAAATTTTTCCATAATTTCAATAGATACATTAAGTTCATCTACAAATTTTTTAATCAGGCTTATTAATACAGAATAAAGCTCTTTATATTTTAAAAGCAGCAGCACATCTCTTTCTGGTCCGTCATCCTGTTTATATTTTAT
Organism: Candidatus Mucispirillum faecigallinarum; assembly: GCA_019116905.1. GTDB lineage: Bacteria > Chrysiogenota > Deferribacteres > Deferribacterales > Mucispirillaceae > Mucispirillum > Mucispirillum faecigallinarum. The sequence goes on from DXAQ01000035.1 coordinate 5,424, forward strand.
GCTGTTTATATCCTGCAACACTTTAATATAAATTGACTGCACATAGTGCATTAATATTAAATAGAAATCTTTTGTAGCAAATCTTTGTGGTATTTCTCCAATAAGCTGCATATTTTTTTTATATGTAGTTAAATCATCATCTTTTGGATTAACATCTGTTCTGCGTAATATTTCTTCCACTACTGCACATTTTTCTAAACCTTCGCTGCAAATAGCTGTAACCTTATCACAAACATTTTTTGCATGATAAAGTTTTTTTAATGTTTCTTTTATCTGTTTTTCTTTTTCTTTATATTTTATATGTTTTAAATGTTTTTTTATAGTTGCAGTAGTATCTATATCATCTTTAATATATTTATCTATTGCTTCTTGGAATGTCATAATCTCTGTGCCGTGAATTTTTGCACCGCCTTCTGTGGCATTTATAGCAGTTCCTTTATATGTGGCAATATCTCTTTCATAATGGAGTAAAAACTGCTTATAAAAAGGTCGTGTTTTAACTTTTTCCTGATAGTTACCTTCTATCTCAATAATATCATTAATACTTATTTTATCGCCACCACTGTGAAAACCTTCTGCGTGAGTAACTAAATCATCTGTAACAGATAAGTCTTGGCCTATCATAATTATAGGGTCGCATCCTAGATATTCTAATACTTTAAATGCCATATTACCAGCTGACGGTCCTATATCTAATATACCTTTTTTAATATCAAGCCATTCAAATGTAGCAAAATTACGATAAACTATTATTTTCTCCCCTGGGAAGTTTGCATAAGTTTCAGGCACAACTACTGGGCAGGCTGCTAAGTAAGAATCTTTTACATCTTCTTCTGTTAAACCTTCAAAAAGGTATGAAGTCTGGATTACACGCTCTAAACTTGTTACAAGATGAGCTGGAGCAAGCCCATGGTGTTTTAAAATTTTTACGCTGCCATCTGCTGCGCATATGACTGCTTTCTCCCTTAATCCGTCTAACAGCTTAATATTTTTATTAAGAGATGGACCTGATGCTACAACTATACCAGGCTTTCCTTTAAATACATCTTTTAAGTCTGCAATACCTGGATAATCAATAATTATAGGGATATTTCTTAATGTATATTTTATACCCAGCAGACTATCATATGGGTCATTTCCATAAAGCAGTAAAACCTGATTAATAGCTTCCTTTACCATTTTTAATGAATTTAAATAATAATCTTTATTTACTGCAAAAGATAAAGGCTGCTCCACAACATTTATTGCTTTTAAATAATACATATTAGCAGTAATATTAAAAAAATTAAAAATTACAGGATATGACATTCTTATATCTTCGCAGCCTGCAAAATAAATATTTGCGCTGTTTATTAAATCAGTACAGTTTATAGTGCTGAAAGTTGTTTTCAAAAGTTCAGGGTCTCTTTCAATTATTAATATTCTTGCACTTGGACAGTTACGTATATATTCATGCACTTCATAAGAAAGCCCAAAACCTAGAAATACTGCCAAATCTGGCACATTTAATTTTCTAGATTTTATATCCTGTTCTGCTACACGGTACGGGTCTATATTATTATAGAAATTTTTATTATATTTTACATCTACAATAGATGGCAGCCTGTCTTTTCTTTGAGATGGTGCTACTACATATCTGCCTGTAAGTTTTGTGCTGTCTACAATTTGGGCAAGACGCGGGTTGCGTTTTGCAAGGGCTTCTATATTCTTTTTATAAGGCATATTATTCTCCTTTATCTATTAATTCATTTTTTAAAGGTGTGTTAGCTTTAATATCACAGGCTGCTTTTTTACCAATTATATCAGAATAATATTTAGGGCTTATACCTAAATTTGGACGAAAAGAGCCAATATTTTCACTTGTAAACTTATCCCCTTTTGCTATATCTTTTATAACGTATAAACTTCGCATAAAGTGTCTGTTTTTAAGTACTGATTTAGAAATACTATAATCTATTTTACCAAGTGATTTTTCTGCTAACCTGATATCATCTACTAATTTTTTAAACTCGTTTTCATCAAGGGAAAAAGCCGCATCAGGTGAGTTTATAGACTTATCAAGTATAAAATGTTTTTCTATAACATTTGCCCCAAGGCTTACAGCTGCGATTGCTGTAACATTATTTAATGTATGGTCAGAAAGCCCTGTAATACAGTTAAAATCTTCACTTAATTTTTTAATCATTAATAGATTAGCTTCTTCTATCGGTGCTGGGTAACTGCTTGTGCATTTTAATAAAATTATATCATTATTGCCTGATTTTCTACAAGTATTTACAGCATCTTCTATTTCATCATAAGTTGCAACACCAGTAGAAATAATAACAGGTTTATTTTTTTTTGCCACATATTCTATTAATGGTAAATCATTTATTTCAAAAGATGCTATTTTATAAGCTGGTACATTTAATTCTTCTAAATAATCAACAGCAGTCTTATCAAATGGGGAAGAAAAAAGTATAAGTCCTAGTTTTTCTGCCACATCTTTTAAAGTTTTATGCCACTGCCATGGAGTGTGAGCCTTATCATAAAGCTGATAATAAGATAAGCCATCCCATAAAGAGTCATTATTTATAACAAAATTTTTATCTCTAGAATTAAGTGTAATAGTATCTGCCCTGTATGTCTGCAATTTTACGGCATCTGCCCCAGCTTTTGCTGCTGCCTTAATAGTTTCAACTGCTATTTCAAGACTGCCGTTATGGTTGGCTGATAATTCTGCAATAATAAATGTTTTATCTTTTCCTATTTCAAAATCTGCTATTTTCATTTCAACCTTAATTTATATATTATTAAATTATTTTGTTTACTAATTTCTTCAAAACCTTCCTGCAAAACACAGTGTTTAGATATATCATTATTATTGAATACTTCCATATAAATTTCTTTCAATCCAAGTGTATTATATGCATAATTTTTAGCACTTTTGATTAGCAGCCTTCCAATACCATGCATATTAGTAAATGGATTTTTATAATATCCTATATATGCACTCTCTGTATTTATATCAGCAAAACTTATTACTCCTAAATAAATATTATTTTGTAAAACTACAAAATACATTTGTTTTTTATCATGCTTTAAAAACTGAATAAATTTATAGTGTTCTTCAATATTTATAATATGGTTATTTTTTGAATTTAGCCGTATTGTTTCATGGTTGCGCCATAATAAAATTTCATTTACAAGACCAGTATTACAATATATAAAATTTCTTAATGATACATTCATATTATTATCGCTCAATGTTAAATATATATCATTATTAGTTTTATTATTACTACTTTCTGTTATTAAGTCTTTAACTAATGTATCATACCCATTATTTAATACATACAAGTATTTTTCTTTATTTCTTAAATAATGCATACTTCCGTTGCCAAGCTGTTTTTGACCTTGAAATCTGCCATTTAAAATATCATCTGCATTATCATTAAAAAGTATTACTATTTCATCTATTAATCTATTAAAACTTGTTTTAAGAGTATCTGTTTCTATATTATCCTGAACTTCTTTCTGCAGAAGAATATCTCCTGTATTAATTCCTTTATCTATTTTATGAATTGTTACGCCTTTTGGGCTGTTTTCTAAATAGCTCCATAAATTAGGGTCTGCCCCCTTGTTATATGGAAGAAAAGATATATGCATATTTATTATTTTATCAGGAAATAAATCTATTATATCTTTACTTATTATATGCCTGTAACCAAAACTTATTATAAAATCATAATTTAATACATTTTCTGCCACTATCTTATCAGTAAATAAAAATGTATTATGACCTTTTAAATTAAGTGTATCATTAATAAGACTGCATTTTTCTCCTAAAAGCAGAATATTCAAATATTTTCCTCAATAATTTTTTTAGCAGCAGTCATTCCATTTAATTCTAAAAGTTTTACTGCCTCTGTTAATTCTTCATGCCTGTTTTTAAAAATATATTTGTGGTAAATATTATTATTTAATACTTTAAGCCATGGGTATTTTTCAAAAAGATTTACTATATCTTGATAATTAAAGTTATCCCCCAGCATAAAATATATAAGGTTCATTAACCCGTAATCTTCATAAGTATCAACAGTTACTCTAATATCAGAATAATTTTTTCCATTTTTTTCTATATAATCAAGTTTAGAATAGTTTTCACTTTTTCTTGCATGCCATGTAACATGTTCCCTGACTTTTATATTTTTTTCTTCACTGTCTATTCTTTTTAAAGCGCTTAAAGATATTACTTCTGTATCAAGCCCGTGAGGAAATGTTCTTTTTTCTACATTTGATACATAATCAACTGATGAATTTTCATGTAATTTTATACATTCTTTTATTACTTCATCATCAATACAGGGGCAGTCTGCTGTTATTCTTACAACTCTTTCTATACCATATTTTTCTGCAGCTTTAATATAGCGCATAAGCACATCATCAAGGCTTCCTCTATAAACTTCTGCTCCATATTTTAAGGCTTCTTTTTCTGTTAAATCATCATCTTCATGGTTGCTTGTGGCTAAAACTACTGTGCTGCACGCCTTTTTTGCACGCATAATCACTCTGCCAAGCATAGAAATATTACTGCCTGCTGGCAGTTCCATTAATATTTTATCTTTTAACCTTGTTGATGAACGTCTTGCCTGAATTATTATGCCTGTTTTCATTATAACGCCTTTAATACTGTATTAATTTTATCTATTACATAATATAATTCTTCGTTAGTTAATAATGGATATACTGGCAGTGAAAGCTCCCGCCTATAAAATTCATAAGATAATGGTGTATCTTTATAATCATATCCTAATGCCTGATAATAAGGGTGCTTGTTAACAGGCATATAGTGAATCTGAGTAAAAATATTATTTTCTTTTAAATAATAATATACCTTGTCCCTTAAACTATTATTTTCAAATAATACTGAAAATAAATGATGAGAGTTTATTCTATCATTATATTTTTTCTGCATTATAATTTTATTGTTATCTTTAAAAGCATCATAATAAATATCAGCAATTTCAATACGTCTTTTAACAAAACTTTCTACTTTTTTAATCTGGCTTAAACCAAGAGCTGCCTGAATATCTGTCATTCTGTAATTATAGCCTAATAACTGCATTTCATGATATGTTGGGCTGTCTGGAATATTTTTAAAGTTTACTTTTTCCATACCATGACTTCTATAAAGCAAACATTTTTTATATACTTCTTCATTATTTGTAAGCACAGCCCCACCCTCTGCTGTTGTAATATGTTTAACTGGGTGAAAGCTGAAAACTGCTGCATCAGAATATTTACAGCTGCCTGTAATACTGCCCTTATATACACTTCCAACTGCATGACATGCATCTTCTACTATTTTTATATTATATTTTTGTGCAAGGTCATATATTTTTTCCATACTGCATGGCAGCCCTGCATAGTGAATTGGAGTAATGATTTTAGTATTTTCATTTATTTTTTCTTCTATTTTTTCTTCATCTATTAAAAAGTTTTCAATATTAATATCAGTAAACTTTACTTTTGCATTTAGATAAAGTGCAGCGTTGCTTGTTGCTGCAAAAGTATTTGGGCATGTAATAATTTCATGGTTTTTATTTAATCCAAGAGCAGCATAAGCTGTATGGAGTGCTGCTGTACCAGATGACACTGCAACGGCATATTTTGCACCTGTATATTCCTGCAATGCCTTTTCAAAGGCTGGCACATATTCTCCTTGAGTAATAGAGGCAGATTTCAAAGCCTTAACAACTTCATCTATATCATCTTGACTAATAGTCTGCCTGCCGTATGTAATTTTATCCATACTATTTTGCCATTTCAGTTATTTTTTGCTGCACTTCATCAGCCATTTTACGTAAAAAATCAGGGTTTATTTTTTCAGGGTTGTTATCACTTGAATAACAAAAGCCGTCAGGCAGTTTCCTGCCTTTTAATGCTTTTGTTGAGCTTTCCCAGTTTCTAAATTCTGGCATAATCCTGTAATGGTCATCAAATTCTAATGTATGGCGGGCATCATCACTTGGTATCATAACTTCATGCATTTTTTCGCCAGGTCTGATACCTATATCTTCTATCCTGCATTCTGGAGCAATTATTTTTGCAAATTCTTCCATAGTGGCAGAAGGTATTTTTGGTACAAATATTTCGCCCCCTTCCATTTCTTTAAATGCTTTAATCACAAGTTCTATTGCATGCTCTATTGTTATCCAAAACCTTGTCATTTCTCTATTTGTAATTGTTATAACACCGCTTTTTTTCTGCTCTAAAAATAAAGGAAGGACTGAGCCACGGCTGCCAAGCACATTACCATATCTAACAACGCTAAACCTTGTAACTCTGCCACCTGCATAAGCGTTACCTGCAACAAACAGTTTATCGCTTGCAAGCTTTGTAGCACCGTATAAATTAATAGGGTTTGCAGCCTTATCAGTAGATAATGCTACAACTTTTTTAACACCTGCATCTATTGCAGCCTCTATTACATTTTCAGCACCCATAATATTAGTTTTTATAGCTTCAAATGGGTTATATTCTGCTGCAACCACTTGTTTAGATGCTGCTGCATGGACAATATAATCTACTCCATAAAATGCACGGTTCAGCCTTTCCCTGTCTCGTACGTCCCCTATAAAAAACCTAAGATTACCAATATCGCGGAACTTTCTTTCCATTTCATACTGTTTAAATTCATCTCTGGAAAAAATAATTATTTTATTAGGTTTATAATGTTCAGCTATATATTTTACAAACTGTTTCCCGAATGTTCCTGTGCCACCGGTAATTAAAATATTTTTTCCATTTAACATATATACTCTCCAATAATCAGCTTTGTTTTACTGAAATCACATGCTTATTACTGCATATTTTTTCTGACAGTAAATCTGACTGCTGTTTATTTGTAACCATCACAACAAACTCCATTTTTGCTGTGCCGTCCCCATAATTTTTTATATTCATTTCATAAATATTTAAGCCCATATCTTTTATAATTGTAGATATTTCTACAAATACACCAGGTGTATCTTCAAGTATGGCTTTATATTTAACAGGCATACTTAGTTTATTAGTGCTGTCCCACTCAACATCAACTATTCTGTCTTTATTTTCTGCAAGCCTTGTAATATTTGGACAGTCTGCCTTATGGACGATAATCCCTCTGCCTGTGGAAACATAGCCTTTAATAGCATCTCCTGGCAGCGGTGAGCAGCATTTAGCTGTTTTTATCATCATATTATCAACGCCGCTTATTTTAAACGGTTCAGCTTTCCTGCTAACAGCCTGTTTTACTTCAATTTCTTCATCTTTTATATCAGGTAAAAACAGATGTAGCAATTTTCTTGCCGAAATCTGTCCAAACCCAACATGAGTTATTAAATCATCAAGGCTGTGCATAGAAAATTTATCAAGAGCTTTTTTAAGATTTTGCTCATCTGATACAACTTCATCAAACTCTAAACCTGCATGTTTAAACTCTTTATTTAAAAGTTCTCTGCCAGTAAGTATTGCTCTCTCTGCATCTTTTTTACGCAGAAATGCACTGATTCTTGAATGGGCTCTATTAGTTTTTACAATATTCAGCCAGTCTTTTCTAGGCTCCTGAGTTTGTGATGTTAATATTTCTACCTTATCACCGCTCATTAATTTTGCTTTAAGCGGGGCAATTCGTCCGTTAATTTTTGCCCCAACACATGTATGACCAACCTGGGAGTGAATAGCATAAGCAAAATCAATAGGAGTTGAACCCTCTGGCAGCTCAACCACATGGCCGTGTGGAGTAAAAACAAAGATTTGCTCCTGAAAAATATCTTCTTTTAAGGCGTTTACAAACTCTGTTGGTGGTTTTTCTTTATTATCTTCTTCTAAGGCACGTCTCAGCCATACAAACTGTTTATCTTCTTTTGGGTTAAATATACGCCCTTCTTTATATGCCCAGTGGGCAGCAACCCCTTCTTCTGCTATTTTATGCATTTCTTTTGTGCGGATTTGAAACTCTACCATCATACCGCCTGGACCCATAACAGTAGTATGTATTGACTGGTACATATTAGCTTTCGGGTTTGCAATATAATCTTTTATTCTGTGAGGGATAGGCGTCCAAAGTGAGTGGATTATACCAAGTGCTGAATAGCAGTCTGATTTTGTATTCACTATAACGCGCAACGCCAGTAAATCAAAAATATCTTCAAAGGATGTGCCTTTTTTTATCATTTTAGAATATATACTGTAAAAATGTTTTGGTCTGCCTGATATTTCCCCTTCAATATTTGCTTTTTGCAGAGCAAGAGATACAATATCTTTAACTTCGCTTAAATATTCTTCACGCTCACCACGTTTCATTTTTACTTTTTGATGTATTTCATAATACATTTCAGGGTTTAATACGCGGAAAGCTCTGTCTTCCAGCTCCCATTTTATCCAGGCAATACCAAGCCTGTCTGCAAGAGGCGCATAAATATCCATAGTTTCTCGCGCTATTCTTTTCTGCTTATCTTCTCTCAGGCTTTCAATAGTGCGCATATTATGCAGCCTGTCTGCAAGTTTTATAATGATAACCCTTATATCATCGCTCATAGATATAAGCATCTTCCTAAAAGATTCTGCCTGTTTTTCTTCTTTTGACTGGAAAGGTATTTTACTGATTTTAGAAACTGCATCTACTAAAAACGCAACTGGAGTACCAAACATTTTCTCTATTACTTCATAAGTAGTGTCAGTATCTTCAATAGTGTCATGTAAAAGCCCTGCAATAATACAGTCCACATCCATTTTCATTTCAGCAAGAATATATGCAACATTAAGAGGGTGGGAAAGATATGCTTCGCCGCTTTGGCGTATCTGACCCCTGTGCTGCTGGGCTGCATAAACGTAGGCAATATTTAATTTATCTATCTGGGCATCAGGATTATTTTGTAAAACTTTATCCTGAATATCCATAAGTCTGATTGTTTTCTGAATACTCATAAGCTTTAAACCGTAAAAAATTAATATTCATTATAAAATGGAATTATAGAAGTATCAAGTAGTTTTAAGAAATTATTCTGCTTTTTTTATATCTTTTAAGTTAAGCTGTATAGTTTTTGTGTTTTTCCATGTGTTATGGACAAGTGAAAATAATATATCAAACTGCTCATTTTCTGACATAAGCTGTTTATATTCTTTCATATTAAAGCCTATCGCATCAAAAATAAGCCCATTTTTTTCAAAAAAACATTTAAGGTGGTTAAAGTCTTTACCTACAAAAGATTCCATTTGATATTTCAATACATTTTTCATATAAAATACAGGCTCTTTATTACCCTGACCATAAGGCTCTAATTTTTCAAGCCACTGCATTATTTCGTTAGTAATATCTTTTGAATCAATTTCTGCATCTATATTAATTTCTGGTATAAAGTCATCTTCTTTTAATGTGGATTTTACTACTTCATTAAACCTTTCTCTAAATTCTTCTAAATTTTTCTTTTCAAGCTTTACACCTGCTGCATACTTATGCCCGCCAAAAGATAATAATATGTCTGATAAACTGTTTAAACCATCATATAAATGAAAACCTGGAATACTTCTGGCAGAGCCTTTATATACTCCATTATCTTCAGTTAAAATAACTGTTGGTTTAAAATATTTATCTACCACGCGGGAGGCAACGATTCCAATAACGCCCGGGTGCCAGTTATCTGAGGCTACAACTAAACCTGCCATATTTTCTGCATATCTGTTTTTTTCTATTAAATCATAAGTCTGCTGCAGAATATCACGCTCTATCATCTGCCTGTATTTATTTTCATTATCAAGCTCTAAAGCAAGCTGACGTGCCTCATTTCTATTTTGAGTAACAAGCAGTTTTAAGCTTTTATCTGAACTTGCCATTCTGCCCATAGCATTAATACGAGGGGCTAGCTGAAACCCAATATTAGATGTTTTCATTTTTTTAGCAGCCGATAAACTTTCCACTGTTTTTTTAAGCTCATCAATACCTATACGCACATTATCACCGCTCATAAGCTCTAACCCATGGCGGACAAATATTCTATTTTCATCAACAAGGGGCATAACATCTGCTATTGTGCCAAGAGTAACAATATCTAAAAGGTTGCGTATATTTGGCACTTCTTTTTTAAAGTAATCATATTTTTTAAGCACAAACCGCACAGCCATAACAGTTTTAAAAGCAACCCCAACACCTGCTAATGTTTTATTAGGGTATGTATCATCTTCACGCATAGGGTTAATAATTGCATACGCTGCAACAGGCAGCTCTTTTGAGGGCTGGTGGTGGTCTGTAATAATAATATCCATACCCTGCATAGATGCTTCAAGTACTTCTTCAGCAGCACTTATACCGCAGTCAACTGTAATAATAAGATTAGTTTTCCTGGCTGCAATCTCTCTAATTGCATCTTTATTAAGCCCGTAACCTTCTTCAAGCCTGTTTGGTATATAGTATGATACATTTGCACCGCACTGCATTAAAAATATATACATTAAGGCGGTGGCAGTAACACCATCCACATCATAATCACCATATATGCAGATACTTTCATGGTCCATAACAGCTTTCGCAATACGCTCTGCTGCCTTTTCCATATCACTAAGTTCAAATGGGTTTCTAAGTGATTTTAAAGAGCCGTTAAAAAAATCTTCTATCTCCTCAGGAGAAGATATGCCTTTTTTAAGCATTAACTCTGCAACAGGTTTAGGCATATTATGCCTTGCAGCCGTTTCTTCAAGCATGTTTTTATTAACAGGAGTATATATCCATTTATATTTTATACTTTTAAAATTATTATCCATATTATTATAATATATTATTTTTTTAAAAATATATAGCATATTTTATTTATTTATCAATATTTTTTTCAAAATTTAATATTTCTTGAAAT
>DXAQ01000036.1 GCA_019116905.1 Candidatus Mucispirillum faecigallinarum
AAACACCCCATTTATTTGTCCAATAAATGGGGTTCGGGTCATTTAGCCTGCCTTATTTTTACAATAATTATTATATTCCTGGAAAACATGTTATTGATTCTACAAAACCATCTTCATTAATAGTAAATAAAATATCCATTGCTCCAGCATTTATGAAAACACCATCATCACCAAAGTAAAAATAGTAATCATCTCCATCACTCATAGATTTTGTTGGGAAAGGCTTAATTTTTGGCATATGCTCATTCTGATGAACAAAAGCTTCTATATTATATGCTTCTGCAATTGTTTTTACATTATAAACTGATTTATAATAGTTTACTCCTTCATAGTGGGTTTCATAATCTTTGCTGTCTTTTACTTCATAATCTACTGGCTTCCAGTCTTTAATTTTATTTTTTAGCTCCATTAAATTATAATACTGTTCTTCTGAATAATCTGCTAAATCATTAGCAAAAGCAAATGAGGCAGTAAAAATAAGTAATAAAACAGTTAATATTTTTTTCATATTTTCTCCTCCTTAATTTATATGATTGTGCCATAAAGTTTATTATCTTTAATCTCAGTAGTCAATACTTTTACAAACTGATTAGGCTCTATATTTTTATCATAATGCACAAGCATATAATTTTCTGTATGGCCTTTATTTCCTTTTTCAGTTAATACTGTATAAGTTTTTCCTATTGAGTTTTTATATAAATTCATCAGACTTATATGCCCCTGCTCTCTTAATTTTGCAGCTCTTTCTTCCCTTATTTTTACATCTACTTTATTTTCCATATTTTCTGCTTTTGTGCCTTTTCTTTCAGAATAAGGAAAAGCGTGATAAAATTCTGTGCCTGCTTTTTTTAGAGTATTTAATGTTTCATTAAAATCATCATCAGTTTCAGAAGGAAAGCCTGCAATAATATCTGAACCTATTGTTACATTAGGAATTAATTTCCTTGCTTTTGCAATCATATTAATATAATCATCTTTTTTATATTTTCTGCCCATAAGTGATAATATTTTATCACAGCCGCTTTGCAAAGGAATATGCAGGTGAGGGCATATTTTATTATTATCTTTAATTAAATTTAAAAGTCTTTCATCTATTTCATTAATTTCTATACTTGTAAGCCTTATGCGGAAATCGCCCTCTATTTTAACAAGTTTTTCTAAAATATCAGTAATAGTAATACCTAAATCTTTGCCGTAAAGCCCTATATGGATACCTACAAGCACTATTTCTTTATAACCTAATTTAAGCAGTGATTTAAAGCCGTTTATTACATCATTTTCAGGCATACTTTTTGGAGCGCCTCTAAGTTCTGGTATAATGCAGTATGTGCAAAAAGCATCGCAGCCGTCTTGTATTTTAAAAAATGCACGTGTTTTTGTTTTTGTATGAAGTGATAAGGGACCCCCAGCAAAACTGCCCTCTGATGCTTTAATAAAACCGTCTGTCATATTTAATATATGGTCAATCAGTTTACTTTTTGAGCCGTTTGTAACAATAATATCTGCGCCATAGTTTTTTAATTCACCGCCTTTTTCTTCTGTTAAACACCCTGTAACAATTATTTTTAAATGGGGGTTATCTTTACGCAGTTTAGAAATATAATGGGCAGATTTTTTTGCAGCTGTTTCTGTTACTGCGCATGTATTTATTACAACAATATCTGCTTCACAAATATTTTCTGCCTCCTTAAAGCCCTGCTCTATCAGCTGGGAAAGGTAATACTGGTCTTCCCCTGCATTTACTTTACAGCCAAATGTTACAAAATATATATTCAATGTATGCTCCTTTGATAAATAATCCTTTAATAAAATAAAATAATATGATATTATTGCTTATGAGTAAAGAGCGAAAAGATAATACATCAAAAAAAATAGTAAAAATAGTTATATGGCTTTTAGTAATGACTGCTATTGCATTAGTTATTTGGAAGCTTTATGGTAAAATAGATATAAAGCGTACAGATTTTTCAAAGGTTACTGTTAAAAAACAGCCTGCTACTATATATGATATGTATAAAGTAAAAAGTGAGAAAGTAGACAGCAGCCTTTACTATGTGCGAATAAAAGATATATACTGCGATGCATATAAGATAAGAGAAACTGACCAGCAGCGTTATTTTAAAATAGATATTGTATTTGAAGTTCACAGCAAAAAAGATGCGAAAGCTGTTGAAGAAATTACAGCTCAGACAGTTAATGAAATTAGAAACATGATGAAAAATTATCCTGTTATAGATATAGACAGGGCATCTATAATGGCGTATGTAAAGCGTGATTTAAAGGCTAAAATGAATAATGTTTTAAAAAAAGATGCTGTAGTGGAAGTGTATTTTGGAAGTTTTCTCTGCGGTTAGTATTAAGCTCCTTGACATTGTTTGATTATAGTGGTAGCCTGAAATAATACTCAGGAGAATATTGTGAGACATGTTTATGTTAACCTTCCACATTATGAAGGTATTGCAAAAGAATTAAATGAGCATTTTAAACTTTGTGATAAAAACGAAGCCCATGCTATTGTAACAGAATTTCCAGATGAATATTCTCCGTCATGTTTTGTGATTATTATTAAAGATAAAAACCCTCATAATGGCAGCTATTATATTGACAGTTCAAGTGATTTAGAGTCTATTAAAACAGCAGTTCATGCAAGTCTTGACACATTTTTTATGACGAAAATCGCAGGTAAATATTCGCCTTATATGGAAAAAGAGGGCGGATTGCAGCGTATTACATACTTTATGAATAAGCTGGAGCATATTTTAAATTCTTCTCCTGAAAGTATTGTAGAGATAGATTTAACAGGTGATATTTTCTTTTATAACAGGAAGTTTGCCAAAGTTTATCAGGACGATGATTTTTTAATTGAAGAAAATATTTTTAAAATATTTGATGAAAATACTGCCTCAGAAGTGAAACGGTGTATGGGGGCAGCACTGCAGGGCACAGACTCTAATTTTTCAGGCAAGCTTATAAATAAAAAAGGGGAAAGCATAAGTATTGCCGGCCATGTAATTGCATTAAGTGATGACAGCTATAATTTTGAAATCATTTTTGATGATATAACAACAAAAATATCTAAAATTCTGCAAATGCGTAAAATAGAGGAGCAGTCTATTGTGGCAGGGTTTTCTCGTCATTTATCCCATAATGTAATGAATGCCTTAACAGCAGCAGGTGGGTTTATTAGGCAGATTAAACTTAAAACTGAATCTGATGCTCACATGCAGAATTTATGGAAAATCGTAGATAATAAATTATTATTAATAGAAGAAATTATTGCAGGTTATAACGACTATACACATGCCATATCATTTAAATTAAATGAAAATGTAGATATTAATGAATTTTTCAGCCAGCTTGTATCATCTTTGGCAGAAAAGAATATTGACAGAAATTTTACGGCATATCTTTATAAATTTACTGACAGTTACGAAATAGAGTATGATTTTTCAGAAAGCAGGTCATTTCATATATTATGCAATAAAATGTTTTTAAAGCTGGCAGTATGCTATATTTTAAAAGATAATATCCGTTATTTTTCCAACTGCCAGACACTTCATTTTAAAATAAAGCTTTCAGCAAATTTTGATATCTTTACTATGCAGATAGATTTGCTTAATGTGGAGGCGCCTGATTATATTATTGACAGTATGTTCAGCCCATGGAAACATACAATGCTTTCCCAAAGTTTTGATTACTGGGGTATAGTTATTGCAGGTACAATTGTGGAAAGGCATCATGGTAAATCAAAAGTAGAGCGTATAGATAACGGTTTAAGGTTTACGTTTGAATTTAAAGCGCCGCTTTCTTAGTTATTATATTTTTACATAACATCTAAAATCATAATAAATATTAGCAATAAAAAACCCCTTATTTTTTAATAAGGGGTGTATATATTACAGTTTAATTAAATTATATTAATAGTTCATCCAGTCGCCTTCAAGATACTGGTTAATAAGTTTATCAAGCATATCTATAAGCAGGTCAACATTATTTTGCAGTTCCTGTAAATATTTATATGCAGTTTGTCTATCCCCTGCCTGTATTTTATCCATAACTTTATGACCTAATTCATGGACTTTTACATGGACTGGTTCAATATCCCTGTAAAGCTGGTTATTTGAAAATAATTCCTGACCTTTGCTGTAATAAAATTGACCAAAAGCGCATGTTTTATGTGTAGCAAGTGTAGTAGATTCGTTATGCATATAGTGAGTATAAACGTTATACATAAATTTAAGGTGGGCACTTTTTGCTCTAAGGAAATGCACTGCACGGCTTGAATATTTAATAGTTGATACTCTTACTGTTAGTTCGCTCATTGCATCAATCATTTTATTATAGTTTGCTACAAGTTCCTGCATTAAGTTATCAGTTGTTTCTGAAACTTCTATAATATCGTGTGCATCTCTTGCAATCTGCTCATTTACGCCTGAATGAAGTTCCATAGTTTTTGTAATATCATCACTTGTAACACTTACTCTTTCAGAAAAGTTTAATATATCATTAAAGTTTTTATAAACAATATCTGTCTGGTCTTTTTGTTCCATAATCTGATGAAATATACTGCTTGTTTGGTTAGAAACTTCGCCAATATGGCTTTGAATATCTGCAACCATTTCTTTAATTTCATTAGTAGATTTTGTAGTTTTATCTGCCAGTTTCCTGACCTCGTCAGCAACTACTGCAAACCCTCTGCCGGCCTCCCCAGCTCGTGCTGCCTCGATTGCTGCATTTAATGATAAAAGTGCAGTCTGCTCTGATATATCATCAATAACAGAAACGATAACGCCGATTTTTTCTGCCCCTGCATTTAATTCTGATATTTTTGATTCTAAACTTGATGCTGCATTTGATATATTTTCCATTAATACTTTTGCATGCTCCATAGCCTCAGAACCTGTTTTTGTTAAATCAAGTGATTTATTAATATCTGAATTGATTTCTGAAGAAGTTTCAGTAATTTTGCTGATATAACCTACAAGCTCGTTAATGGATTTATAAATATTTTGTGCGCTTATAGCATTTTTTGTAATACTTTCATCAACTGTGGCAATAGATGATGAAACTCTTAATGACCTGCCTTCTGCACTTACTATCTGCCTGTAAAACTCTAAAATAGTTTTATCAGTATTCCTCATCATGTGATTAAGTGATTTAGCAATACTTCTGCAGTGCTCACATTTTACATTCTGGTCTGCACGTTTTCTTAAATCAACTATTTCATCTTCTTCTGTAGCCATTACTTTAGCAATATGTAAAATAGAGTTTAAAATATTTCTAACAGCTATAAATACTATCGGAAAATATATTCCATAAAGTATCCATGAAAGCCATGTAGGCAGTATGTTTAACTGCGATAATATTACAACAATCAAAAGATACAATAGAATAAAGAAAAATTTTAGTTTAAAACTGGAATTACCTGTTCCCATCTTCTAACCCCCATATATATTATCTAATCAATTGTTTTCAATTTTCTAGCACTTATAAGGAAAGCGCTGTGGTTATATATCCACATTTCAGGACGCACGGACATACCGTCTACTTTCCAAGGTCTGCGTGTAAATTCAGCTGTTTCTATATCAGAAAAATATTTACTTTCTTTTAAGGCATCTACATAAGTTTTAACCTGCAAAATAGTTGGCAGGTATGCTACTATAAGACCGCCATTTTTAAGCCCTGTTTTAAGGTGAGGCACAACATGCCATGGTTCAGGTAAATCAAGTAAAACTCTGTCATAAGTGCCGTCTATACCGTCATAAATACTTCTAACTTCTATTGTATGGTTAGCTGGTTTTTCACCTAAAAACTGAGCAATAAATTTTGCAGACTGCTCTGCAAAATCTGCCCTTATTTCATAGCTTGTAAGGCTGCCTGTGCCTGCAAGAGCCCGCAGTATTGCAAGAGATAAAGCACCCTGACCGATACCTGATTCTAATATTTTTTGGTTTGGAGCTACATCGCACCACATAAGCATGGCAGCCGCATCTTTTGGATAGATAATCTGTGCCTGCCGTTTTATGTTCATTACAAAGTCCATATATGTAGGTTTATATACAAGGTATGGATGACCGAGAGTGCTTTTAATTATATCGCCCTCATCAAGTGCTGCAATATCGTTATGCTCAATATAGCCATACTGCGTAGAAAACCTTGCCCCTTCTTTTAATGTTACCATATACTGCTTATCTTTTTTATCAGAAAGCACAACAAGGGAATTAAATTCAAACATATATTTTAAAACTCCAAAAATAATAATTTAATATCTTATACAATTATCATGCATATTGCAATAGTTTATATAATCATATTTATAAAAAGTAAATGTTTTAATTTAAATTAATATGATTGATATATAAATAAATACCTGCGAAATAGAGTTAAAATATCACTTATATAAAGATTAAAAATAATACTGCATTAAAATTTATAAAAAAATTCATTTTTTTCCATTGAATATTTAAAAATCTTTTGCTAAACTTTCCAAATGAAAACTTTAAAAGATTTAAGATTAGAAATTGATAATATTGACAGCCAGATTTTAGAACTGCTTAATAAGCGTGCCGGCTGTGTTATCCAAGTTGGCGAAATTAAGAAAAAGGAAGGCTCGCCTGTCTGGGTTAATTCCAGAGAGGAGCAAATATACGCCCGCTTAAAAGAAGAAAATAAAGGCCCATTTCCACAGCATTCTTTAAGGAATGTTTTCCGTGAGATAATGAGTGCATCTTTATGCTTAGAGGAAGAAGTGCGGGTTGCTTTTTTAGGACCTGTCGGTACTTTTTCTAATTTAGCAGCTGTAAAAAGGTTTGGTCAGTCAGCAAAGCTTATTCCTGTAAGGAATATTGGGGAAATATTTCAGGGGGTGGAAAAAGGTCATGTGCATTATGGCATAGTGCCTGTGGAAAACTCTCTTGAAGGTGCTGTAAACCAGTCCCTTGATATGTTTATGGAAAGCGATGTTATTATTATGGGCGAAGTATATGTGGAAATCGCTGAAAACCTGCTTAATAAAACAGGCAGAAAAGAAGATATAAAAAAAATATATTCTCACCCAAGTCCGCTGGGTCAGTGCTCAAAATGGCTTGCTAAAAACTTTCCTGATACTGAGCTTGTACCTTGTGAATCTACTGCCCTTGCAGCAGAAATGGCGCAAAATGATGAATCAGTTGCAGCAATAGGCAGTGAGCTTGCAGAGGCTGTATATAATTTAAAAGTAATAGAAAGGCATATAGAAGACGGGCCTGGTAATTTTACAAGGTTTGTTGTAATTGGTAAAAATTATCAAAGCCCAACAGGTAACGATAAAACTTCATTAATGTTCAGCGTTCACCATAAATCAGGCGCCTTATATGATGTGCTTGAAATTTTTAAGCGTGGTAATATTAATATGACTACTCTTGAAAGCAGACCGTCAAAACAAAAACCATGGGAATATCTTTTTTATACAGATATTGACGGCCATAAAGATAACCCTGAAATAAAAAAGGTATTAGATGAATTTATAGAAAAAACGCCTATTGCAAAAGTTTTAGGCTCATATCCAAAAGGAGAATTTTAATATGGCAGATTATAAATCATTAGTTTGGGACGGGCTTTTAGAGTTATCAGCTTACGTTCCTGGTAAACCTGTAAAAGAACTTCAAAGAGAGCTGGGCATAGAAAAGGTTGTAAAACTTGCCTCTAATGAAAACCCTTATGGTGCAAGTCCAAAGGCTGTGGCAGCTTTAAAAGAGTATGAAAAAGAAATTACAAGGTATCCAATAGGGGATAGCTTTTATTTAAGGCAGGAAATCGCTGCATTTCATAATATAAGCATTGATAATATAGTATGCGGTGCAGGCAGTGATGAAATTATTCAGCTTTTATATATGGCATTTTTATCAAGTGATACACATGTTATTGCGCCAAGTCCTTCATTTTCTGAATATGAACTGCTTGCTCGTGGTTTAAAATCAAGCTGTAAATGGGTTGAAACTAACAGTGATTTTTCTGTTAATTTTGATAATATATTAAATGCAGTTAATGATAAAACACGCTTTATTATGCTTGCTAACCCTAATAACCCAACAGGCACTTTATTTGGCTCAAAAGAGTTTATTGATTTTATGGATAGATTATCATCTAACGTGCTTGTGGTGCTTGATGAGGCATATATTGAGTTTGCAGAGGGGGAATACCCTGATGTATTTGCATTAATGAAAAAATATAATAATTTAATGACTATGAGAACATTCTCAAAAGCATACGGGCTTGCATCTATCAGGTGCGGCTATCTTGTGGCAGATAAAGAATGTATATCATTAATTAATAGAATTCGTCCGCCGTTTAATGTAAACTCTGCTGCTCAGATTATGTGTGCAGAGGCAATAAAAGACCAGGATTTTATTAAAAAAGTTGTGTCATTAAACAGTGCAGGCAGGCAGCATTTATATAAAGAGTTAGAAAGTTTAGGTTTAGAATACGTTAAAACAGAAACTAATTTTATGCTTATAAAAGTAGGGGATGGCAAAAAAGTTTTTGATGATTTATTAAAAGAAGGTGTTATTGCAAGATTTTTAGGTGGCAGCAGATTAAAAGAATATATCCGCCTGTCAATCGGCACTGATGAAGAAAATAAAATATTTATTGCAGCATTAAAAAAAGTTTTAAATAAATAAAAGATTTTGGGAGTTATAATATGATTATTGTAATGAAGCACGATGCTTCCAAAGAGGAAGTAAATAATTTAACAGACCATTTAACATCATGTGGTTACAGATTAACTATTTCAGAAGGTGTTGAAAGAACAGTTATCGGCGCAATAGGTGATGAATCATTATTAAAAGGAAAACAGGTTCAGACTTTCCCTGGTGTTGATGAGATTATACCTATTTCAAAACCGTATAAACTTGTAAGCCGTGAGTTTAAAAAAGAAGATACGGTAATTGATGTAAAAGGCGTAAAAATAGGTGGTAAAGAACTTGCTATTATGAGCGGCCCTTGCTCTGTGGAAAGCTTAGAACAGGCACGTACTGTTGCTATGAGAACAAGTGCCAAAGGTTCAAGAATATTAAGAGGCGGTGCATATAAACCACGTACAAGTCCATATTCATTTCAAGGCATGGGGCCAGAGGGTTTAATTTATTTAAGAAAAGCAGCAGATGAGTTTGGTATGGTAGTTGTAACAGAGCTTACAGACCCACGTGATTTAGATATTGTTTCAGAATATGCAGATATTATCCAAATCGGCGCAAGAAATATGCAAAACTTCCGCCTGCTTCATGAAGTTGGTGCTCAGGAAAAACCAGTGCTTTTAAAAAGAGGTATGAGCGCTACTATTAAAGAATTTTTATTAGCAGCAGAACATATTGCAAAAGAGGGCAACTCTAATATTATACTTTGCGAAAGGGGTATCAGAACTTTTGAAACATACACAAGGAACACATTAGATTTATCATGTGTACCTGCAATAAAAAGTTTATCTCACCTGCCTATCATTGTAGACCCAAGCCATGGTACAGGCAGAATAGAATGTATAGGACCTATGGCGCTTGCAGCAGTAGCAGCTGGTGCAGACGGCTTAATGATAGAAGTGCATCCTAACCCAGATGAAGCATTAAGCGACGGCGACCAGTCATTAACTCCTGACCAATACTGTGAAGTAATAGACAAGGTAGAAATTATTGCAAAAGCAGTAGGTAAAGAGATAGCAAAATAATATGCAGTTTAAAAGTATAGGTATTGCAGGTTTAGGCTTAATAGGCGGTTCATTTGCCAAAGCCTTTGCCTGCAAGGGCATAAAAATTTACGGTTTTGATTTAAATAAATCAGTTATTACTCAGGCAGTAGAAAGCCGTATTTTTGAAGGGGTAACTGATGAATTTGAAAGATTCATTAATTTTCCTCTTGATTTATTATATATATGTGTGCCAGTAAAATCGGCATTAGAATTTATTAACAGGCTTGGAGAATCAGGCTATAAAAAGGCTGTAACAGACGGCTGCAGCACAAAAACAACAATCATACAAGCTGCAAAAGATAACAATCTTTATTTTTGCGGCGGCCACCCTATCAGAGGAAAGGAAACAAGCGGCTTTATTAATTCAGAAACAGACTTATATAATGGTGCAAAACACATATTAACTTCTATGGGTTATAAAGAGCTTGATGATGCACTTGAAGAACTGCATTTATCAATAAATATGAAAGTCTGTAAAATGACGGCAGCAGAGCATGATAGAATATTTGCAAATGTAAGTCATCTTCCCCATTTAATATCATTTTGTTTAATGGATACAGTATTAAGTAAAAATAAGGACGCGCTAACTTATGCAGGTGGCGGATTTAGAGACTTTACACGTATTGCTGCAAGTGATGCAGAAATGTGGAGCGATATATTTCTTGATAATAAAGACGCATTACTTGAATGTGTAGAAAACTTAGAAAAAGATATTCATAAATGGAAAAATATGATAAAAGATAACGATAAAAATTCGCTTTTTGCAAAAATAGAAGAAGTAAGCGGCGAACGCAGAAAGCTTTAAATAGAAATATTTTTGATGTTTTAAATAATTTTTATTATGTTTCATTTTAAGAGCGTATAAGTTAATTTATGAAATAGTATAAGCAAAGAGTATGACACTGCTGTGGATAGCATAACATTTGCTTATGTGCATAAACTCTGAATGATTTATGATAAAATTTTTAATAAGGAGTATAAATATGATTACTTTCGATAAATGCAAATCTTTTAAAGGCAAAATCAATGTGCCGTCAGATAAATCTATCACACACAGGGCAGTAATAATGGGCGCTATGGCAGACGGAGTAACTGTTGTTAGAAATCCGCTTTTATCAAGGGATACAATAGCTACAATGAATGCTGTGCAGCAGCTAGGGGTAAATATAGTAAATGAGCGTTCAAGACTGCTTATTCATTCTGAGGGCGTGAAAAATTTTAAAGAGCCTTATGATGTAATAAACTGTGATAATTCAGGCACTACTGCAAGGCTGATGATGGGAGTTCTTTCTCCATGCAATTTTTATTCTGTTTTAACTGGCGACCCGTCTCTTTTACGCAGACCTATGGCTCGTGTTATTAAGCCGTTAAGTGTGCTTGGTGCAGATATAAGAAGTAAAGACAATAATAAATATCTTCCTGCAACAATTCTTCCTGCTGATATGAAAGCTGGAGAAATTATTGCAGAAGTAAAATCTGCTCAGGTAAAAAGTTCAGTTTTACTTGCAGGTGTTCAGCTTGAAGGTATTACTACTTATGTGGAAAAAACACCTACACGAGACCATACAGAAAGAATGTTAAAAGCTTTTGGAATAAAATGTGAAAATAATCAGGGCAGAATTTCTGTTACAGGTGGCGATTTAGTGCAGGCAAAAATAGATGTTCCTGCAGATTTTTCTTCAGCAGCATTTTATATAGGTGCAGGGCTTATTTTTGAAGGCTCTGAAATTGTAATAGAAAACTGCGGCTTAAACCCAAGCAGAATAGGTTTATTAACTGTATTAAAAGAATTAGGTGTAGATATAAAATACGAAATTACAAATGATGAATATGAGCCAATAGGTAATATTTATGTTACACCAGCCCAAATAAAAGGCGGTAAGGTTGGAGGCGATATTATTGCTAACATGATAGATGAAATCCCAGTTTTAGCAATGATAGGTCTTTTTGGGCAGGCGCCACTTGAAATAAGAGATGCAAAAGAGCTGCGTGTAAAAGAGTCTGACAGAATTGCAGCACTTATTAATAACTTTAAAGCATTAGGCGCAGAAATAGAAGAATATGAGGACGGCTTAAAAATATATCCACTGATAAAAGAGCCTGAAAAAGCAACACTGCTTGCTTATGATGACCATAGAATATCTATGATTAATATTATTTTGGCAAAAAAATTTGGAGTTAAGGTGTTACTTGATAATATAGCATCACTTGATGTGTCATATCCTGAGTTTATAGGCGATTTATTATCATTAGAAGAAAAATAAAAGGTGAAATTATGCAGGTGGCAATAGACGGGCCCGCAGGCAGCGGCAAAAGTTCAGTTTGTAAAATTATAGCAGAAAAATACGGATTTACTTATATTGATACAGGTGCAATGTATAGAAGTGTTGCATGGGTAAGTGTTCATTTTGGCGAAGATAATCTTGTGGAAAAAATTTCCAATATTGATTTTATATTAGAAGAAAACGGCAAAAAAATATCAATTAAGTATGACGGTAAAATTTATGATTTAACAAAAGAAATACGCACACCTGAAATATCATCGAAAGTTGCGCTTGTTGCATCAAATGGGGAAATACGCAAAATTCTTGTAAAAAAACAGCAGGAGTTTGCAAAGTCAGGAGATGTCATTATGGAGGGCAGAGATATTACAACAGTTGTGCTGCCCTACGCTGATATAAAAATATTTTTAACAGCAAGCCCAGAAGAACGTGCAAAACGCCGCTTTAAAGAATGGCAGAGCGAAGAAAATAAACAGGAATATGAAAAAGTATTATCTGAAATAAAAAAACGTGATGAAATAGACAGCACAAGAAAAGAAAGCCCTCTTATGCAGGCAAAAGATGCCATATTGCTTGATACAACAGGGCTTACATTAGAGCAGGTGGCAGATAAAATCGGCGAAATGATAGCAGAAAAGAAAGAAAAAAGTAAAAAATAACAAAATTTCATCTATTTTATTTGCCAAAATGAAAAAATTAGTATAAAATAAATATCCATAACTTATAAGGAGCAGTTAATGGAAATTATAGTTGCACGCCATGCAGGTTTTTGTTTTGGAGTGGAGCGTGCTATAGATATTGTAAAAGATGCAGCAAAAGAATATAATAAGGTTGTAACTTTTGGGCCTATTATACATAACCCGCAGGTTGTAGGGGAGCTTAAAGAGGCAGGTGTTGCAACTATTAAAACATTAGATGAAGTGTCTGATGATATGTCTGTGGTAATAAGAAGCCACGGTATAGAAAGGCAGGAAGCAGACTATTTATCAAAAAATGCTGGAAATGTAGTAGATGCAGCCTGTCCGTTTGTTAAAAAAGCACAAAAAGCAGCAGAAAAATTATCTAAAAGCTGTGATTTTATAGTTATACTTGGGGAGGCTGACCATCCAGAGGTAAAAGGCATAGTCAGTTATATTGATATCCCGTATACAGTAATAGAAAATGCAGATGACATTGATGCACTTGAAAATGTAGAAAAAATAGGCTTTTTAGCCCAGACTACACAAAATAAAAGTGTATTTGAAAAAGCAGCAGAAAAATTAAAAACTAAATGCAGAGAACTTATTGTTGTTAAAACAATTTGTTCTGCTACTGAAAGGCGGCAGGAGGCTGCTATTGAGGTAGCATCAAAAGTGGAAGTAATGATAGTAGTTGGCGGAAAAAACAGCGCTAACACTACAAGGCTCTACCACCTTTGTAAAGAAATATGTCCGCAGACTTATCACATTGAAACAGCTGATGAATTAAATTCAGAAATGTTTAAAGGTGTAAAAAGTGTTGGGCTTACAGCAGGGGCAAGCACTCCTACATATTTACTTGAAAAGGTGCGTGAATACATTTTAGAGGTCGCAATATGAGTAATGAAAAAAGACAAAACGAAGAACGCATGGAAGATTTTGAGTCATTTTTTGAGGAGTCTCTCCAGCAATACTATCCAGGTGCTGAAGTAAAAGGCACTATTGTAGAAATCAAAGGTGATACTGCTCTTATTAACTTTGGTTATAAAACTGAAGGTGTAGCTCAATTATCAGAATTAGAAGGTGCAAAAGTTGGCGATGAAGTAGAACTTAGCATTGTAAAAATGAATAATGATGGCGTTTTTCTATCTAAAAAAGCAATCAACGCGAAAGGCGACTGGAGTGCTATTAAAGAAAAAGAAAACAGTGGGGAACCTGTTGAAGTAAAAATCACAGAATTCGTAAATACTGATAAAGTAAAAGGATACCGTGGTAAAGTTGGAGAAATAGAAGCATTTATCCCAGAAAACCATATAGATATCCATTTAAAAGATATAGACCCAGCTAAATTTTTACATAAAACAGTGCTTGCAAAAATATTAAAAGCAAATGGCGGCAAAAAACAGTCAGTTTTAGTTTCTCCTCGTCAGTATTTAGCAGATGAGGCAAAAAAATTAAAAAATGAATTTTTTGAAAAATATAAAGTAGGCGATAAAATAAAAGGTGCAGTTAAAACATTAAAAGATTACGGCGCATTTATCAGCCTTGGCGGTATAGACGGCTTTCTGCATAAAAATGAAATGAGCTGGGGCAGAGTGAAAAACCCTGCAAAATTTTTAGCAGAAAATGATATGGTAGAGGTAGTAATATTAGAAATTGATAAGGCAGCAAATAAAGTAGCTGTTGGTATGAAACAGCTGCAGAAAGACCCATGGGATGATGCAGCTAAAAATTATCCAGAAGGCTCAACAGTAAAAGGCACAGTAGTTGCAAGAAAAAGAGCAGGTTATGTTGTAGAGATTGCTCCAGGAATTGACGGATTTGTACCAAATGAAGAAATAGGCTGGCTTAAAAACACTAAATCTACATTAAATATTAAAGATGTGGTTGAAGGCAGAGTTACAGGCTATGATAACGAAAGAAAAAGAGTTATCATGAGCGTAAAAGACTTAATAGACAACCCATGGAAAACTTTAAAAGAAGAACATCCAGAAGGCTCAATAGTTAAAGGTACTATTAAAAATATTACTGATTTTGGTTTATTTGTAGATTTTGGCAGTTTCCTTGACGGTTTAGTACGTAAAGGAGATATTTCATGGAAAGAAGAACCAGCAGATTTAAATGAAATTTATAAAGTTGGCGATACTATTGAAGCAAAAATCTTACATATTGATGAAGATAAAGAGCGTATCAGCTTAGGTATAAAACAGTTAGAAGCAAACCCATGGAAAGAAATTACAAAACTTCTTCCACAAGGTAAAGTTGTAGATGTTAAAATTTTATCAGTAAATAAACAGGGTTTAGAAGTAGAACTTCCACTTGAAATGAAAGGTTTTATTGCTGTATCAGATTTAGACCCTGCAAAAGCATCAGTAGATATGTATAACGTTGGCGATACAGTAACTGCAACAGTAATCAAAGCAGATAATAAAGAAAAACAAGTTATATTATCAATTAAAAAATACTTGCAGGATTCTGAACGCAGAGAAACAAAAGAATACATGAAAAAAATGGAAACAAGCGAAGACACAGGCTTTGGCAACATTTTCATGGATAAATTCAATAAATAAGTAAAAAACTTATTATAAAATTATCAAAAGGGCTTAAAAGAAATTTTAAGCCCTTTTTTCATTAATAATATCTTTATAATATTCTATTCTGTATAAATGACGAATAATTAAAATATATAGAAGGCTTAAAGATAAGCTACTAAGTAATGTAACAGCAGGGCTATTTTTCAAGTTAGTAATGAAAAATAGAAATATTTACAGGGAAAAATTCCACAGCAGCATATATAAAAAATCCATGGAATGACTTTTTAAAAAAATTGTAGATTATAAACAAAGTAGAGTCTGAAACATTCAAATGTGCGTATAACAAAAATTCATAAAGTATAAAACATTATATATGTAAAGTAAAAAATATAAACAATGTAAAATTATTGTAATAAACTGAAAATATCAATATCAGCCATATATAACTATTGCTTTTTTTTAATATTTTCGCATATTATATCATAAATTAAATAAAAGGGTAAAATATGAATATAATAATAGCAATAATAGTTTTAGGGGTGCTTGTATTTGTCCATGAGTTTGGCCATTTTATTGTGGCAAAATGGGCTGGTGTTTATGTGGAAAAATTTTCCATAGGTTTTGGACCAGTGCTTTTAAGAAAAAAATATGGTGAAACTGAATACGTGCTTTCTGCTCTGCCGCTTGGTGGGTATGTAAAAATGTATGGGGAGCAGAATGATGATGAGCCAGGGCAGGAAACTTATGACCCTTCAAAAGAGGGCAGGTCTTTTAAAGATAAATCAGGCTGGCAAAAAGCAGCTATAATTTTTGCAGGCCCGCTTTTTAATGTTATATTTGCAATCATAATTTTCTGGGGTTTATATATGACTGGTATACCTGCTTATTCTCCTGTAATCGGCACAGTTGAGCAGGGCTCAATAGCAGAAAAAGCAGGTCTTAAATCAGGGGATAAAATTGCAGAAGTAAATAACGAAAAAATACGCTCCTGGAATGAGTTTGCATCAATTATAGCTGATAAACCTAATGAGCAGGTTACAATAAAACTTACAGACGGAAGAAATATTTCATTAACAGTGGGAGAAAAAGAGGCAGCTGATATATTTGGTGATAAAGAAAAAATAGGTGCAATAGGTGCAGCTTTGCAAATAGACGCAGTTGTTGGGGATGTAGTGCCTAATATGCCTGCAGAAAAAGCCGGGCTTTTAAAAGGAGATAAAATATTATCAGTTAACGGAGAGCCTGTATCATCATGGAATAAATCTGCAGAATTAATAAGAGGTCAGCCAGACAAGGAGCTTACACTTTTAGTTGAAAGGCAGGGTAAAGAAATGACCTTCAACATTACGCCAAAATTAACAGAGCAGGGCAGCGGCGAAAATAAAAAGACAGTAGGCTTAATAGGGATATCCCCAATAGATGGCGATATTACTGTCCGTTACGGTCCAGTAGATGCTATGGTTATGGGGCTTGAAAAATCATTTGAATTAACTAAAATTATATATATAGGTTTTGCAAAACTTGTGCAGAGGGAAATACCTGCTGATTCATTAGGTGGTCCTATTTTGATTGTAGAAACAGCAGCACAGTCAGCAGAATCAGGGTTTGCAGCACTTTTAATATTTATGGCAGCAATCAGTATAAACTTAGCTGTATTTAACCTTTTACCAATACCTGTATTAGACGGGGGACAGCTTGCAATAATTGCAGCAGAAGGAATAATGGGCAGGCCTCTTGGAGAAAAAGCATTAGGGGCATTTCAAATGTTTGGTCTGCTTGTAATAATATCTTTAATGGTATTTGCTTTTTATAATGATATAATGCGATTAATTAGATAAGATAAAAAAACTGCCTCTGTAAAGAGGCAGTAATAAAATATAAATAAAACTTTTTATTTTCCTTTTAATGATGGAAACTGTTTAGCATATTCCATAATTTCAGTAAAATATTCACCTGATAGAATTTTAATTACAAACATTGTAACATCTTCTATGGAAATTCTATCAGCATCTGCGTGCCACTGTTTAAAAGCCATAGTTAAGCCGCCTGCAATAAATGAGTTTGCAACGCTGTCGCCAACTGAAATTGAGCCTCTTTCATACAGAATTGTTTTATCAAGATGTTCTTTTAATATGTCAGCTAAAATACCACCTAAAACCTCGCTGGAATAAAGCTGCGCAAGTTTTTCATCTTCTGTGATACCAAGAAGAAAAAATAATATTAAATCATAAAGAGAATTAACACCATTAGTTTTTGCCTGCATACGCCACTGGTTAAAGGTTTCTGCAAGATAGAATCTGATTACGTCTTCTTTTGTACCATAAAGAGAATAAAATGTCTGGCGTGAAATACCAGCTTTTGCGCATATTTCTTTAATAGAAACATCATAATAAGACCTGTCCAGCAGTAAATCAAAAAATGCTTCTGCAATAATTTTTTGAGATTTAACTGCTGTCTTATGTTTGCCTTTATACATATATACTAACCCCCTATATAATAAAGCAACTAAGCGGTTATGAGATATATATTATAAAATAAAAATTAATTTTAATCAACTATAATGATAAAGGAATAAAACTTATCAGCCAACATAGAAGAAAAAATTGTATTAAAATTTTAAAATCATTAAATTTATTATAGTAAAATGAAATGTTATAGTATATAATCATCACTTGAAATGATATATTTATAGATAAGAGGTAGAAAATGTTAAAAAAATATCTTATTACTCCGGGACCAACTGCTGTGCCTGAACAAGTTTTACTTGATATGGCGCGTCCAATGATACATCACAGAACACCAGAATTTGAAGAAATATTTAAAGAGGCAAGAAACGGCTTAAAAAAAGTTTTTAAAACTGAGCAGGAGCCTTTAATTCTTGCAAGCAGCGGCACAGGTGCTATGGAGGCGGCTGTTATTAATACTTTAAGCAAAGGTGATAAAGTACTTGTTATTAATGGTGGTAAATTTGGCGAACGCTGGATAAAAATATGCCAGGCTTACGGTATTAATGCAGAAAGTATTGTTGTAGAGTGGGGCCATTCTGTAAGGGCAGAAGATGTAAAATCATTTCTTGATAAAAACCCTGATACTAAGGCTGTATTTGTACAGGGCAGTGAAACATCTACAACAGTTTATCATCCAATAGAGCAGCTTGCAGCAATCACAAAAAATCTGCCTGAAACATTACTTGTAGTAGACGGCATAACAAGTGCTGGTGTGCATGATACAAGGTTTGATGAGTGGGGTATAGATATTTTAATTACAGGCAGCCAAAAAGCGTTTATGCTGCCTCCTGGCCTTGCTTTTATTACATTAAGCCAAAAAGCATGGAATATGGTGGAAAAATCAAACCTGCCAAAATTCTATTTTAATTTAAAAACAGAGCTTAAAAACCAGTTAAAAAATACTACTGCATGGACAGCAGGTGTAAGTTTAATAGTTGGTTTAAGAACAGTTATTCACATGATGGAAAAAGAAGGGATAGACAATGTATTTAAACGCCATGCAATTAATGCAGAAGCAACAAGGCAGGCAGTTAAAGCATTAGGGCTTGAACTTTTAGCAAAAGATTTACCATCAAATGCAGCAACTGGCTGTTTCCTTCCAGAAAATGTTGACGGCAAAGCATTTGTAAAATATTTAAGAGATAAATGTGGTGTAGCACTTGCAGGCGGTCAGGACCAGTTAGCAGGTAAAATATTACGTATTTCACACCTTGGTTATCATGATGCATTTGATACAATTACAGCAATCAGCGCCATAGAGATGGGACTTAAAATATTTGGAGCAAATATAGAGCTTGGAAAAGGCGTTGCAGCTGCACAGGCTGTTTTAATGGGAGAAATGCCAGCAATATGACAAATATTTCAAAAGAGCAGAATATTGAGCTAAGCGGCAGGCTTAAAAATGTATTAAGTAATATAGAAAATACTCTTAATCAGTATGGCTATATTGAAATAAGCCTGCCTATATATGAATATTATGATTTACTGCAGGATACAGTTTTTAATTTCTCAGATGAAAGTATTATCAGGTTTATAGACAGACATACTGGCAAAACATTAGTTCTGCGCCCAGACTTTACGCCGCAGGTATGCAGAGTTGTTTCAGGAATGGAAAACCTGCCACTACCGATGCGCATAAGTTATAAAGGTACAGTTTTTCGCTCAGTTGAAAAAGACAGGGGCGTTAAGGGTGAAGAAAACCAGACAGGCTGGGAACTTTTTGGTGAAGAAAGTGTGTATGGCGATATAGAAATTGTTTTAACTGCAAACGACGTGCTAAAAAATATAGGACTTAAAGGTTTCAGTTTTACATTTGGTGATACGCTTTTTTTAAACAGAATAAAGACTCTTACAGGCACAAGCAGTGATGAGATTTTAGATGCAGTATCAGAAAGAAGAACTCATGACTTAAAAAAACTTGTATCATGTTTAAATATCAGTGATGAATTAAAATCATTAATAGTAAAGCTGCCACTTTCTTTTGGCGGAATGGATAATATTGATGAATTAATTAATATGTCATCATTTGATAAAGAGCTTTCAGAAAGGCTTTTATTTATAAAAAATATGTTTAACAAGCTTTTAGAATGTGGCATAGAAAAAGATGCATTAATATTTGATGCAGCAGAATCAAAAGGGCTTGATTATTATACAGGTATTCATTTTGAGATACTT
>DXAQ01000001.1 GCA_019116905.1 Candidatus Mucispirillum faecigallinarum
TATTTATATCATTTTTCGCAATCGTTTTTAGAATTTACAATAATTTTATAAGAAAAATAAAAAAAGCCTGTTAGAAAACATATATCTAACAGGCGAACTGATATAGTTATTTAAATATTATTATTTTCCAAGGATTTCATTTACCACATCTGATGCGCTGTATCCATAAGGTCTTGAAATAACTGAATTGTAATCATCACCCATAGTAACAAGCGGTAATTCATCCTCCCCAGATTTAGTCTTTAAAGGAAAACCGCATGCAGCCATTAATCCGTTACACAAACATTTTCTTCCCCTCGTATTTTCCAGCTTTCCACCTTTTTTTACATACATTTCAACTGGCTCTGCTGCACATCTGTAACCGATTGAACCATCTTCTTTTTCATAAGCTGAACGCAGGTAACCAAGATTGCAGACACGCTGCCTTTCATTATACAATGTTTCATCTGATAATGTGCCTTCAATATCTGCCACCTTAAATGGAAAACCTGTAGGCGATGCTAGAGGGTCAGTTTTCACATTTATACTGCCTGATGAAATAACTTTTCTTTTAATATCTTCAGTAAATCCTGCCTCTTTTGAAAACGCAAAAACTGTACCTGCCTGAATACCTGCTGCACCTAAATCTAATGCTTTTTTAAGACCTTCTTTTGAGCCATAAGAGCCTGCAAGCCAGAAAGGAACATTTAATTCTTTTAATTTTTCTAAATCTACCTTATCTTTTTCACCATATACAGGCTCACCCTTTTCATTAAACACCCCAGATACACGTGGTGGTGCATTATGGCCGCCAGCCTCAGGACCTTCTATTATAAAGCCGTCTGGAGCAACTGCTGATTTTTTCATTAAAGTTACTGCTAAAATATTTGATGAAATAATTGCTAAAAATTTAGGTCGTTTTAATTTTAAGTGAGATAATCCAAACCTGGATGGGTCAAAAAATATTTTTTTAGTTTCTTTTGAATTTTCTACATTTGCTGTATATTCCACTTTTTCATGGCGTGTTAATTTTTCTATTACAGCAGGGATTTCTTTTGGGATACCTGCCCCCATAATAATATAATCAATACCAGCAAGTAAAGCGCCATATATTGCTGCCAGATTTGGAAACTGTATTTTTTCTAAAAAATTTATGCCTACAATACCTTTATGCCCTTCTTTTGCAAGAAAAACTTCTGAAAAGTTAGCTGTTACTATTTCATCTTCCTTTTCATGACTCATATTTAATGAGGGCATTGTAAATTTAAACATCTGCTTAATTTTATTATTAGCATTATAAAACTTATCAATCATCTGCTGGCCGATTTCTTTAACAGGAAAATTATTAAGACTTCTTCTTACGTTGCCTAAAATATCCCCATAATGAAGACGCATAGCCATAACTGCATCTATTGCTGTGCCTGAAACAACCCCAAGCTGACCTGCCATAGAAACAGCCTTTGCCAGTCTATAATTGCTGACGGCTATACCCATACCGCCTTGAATTATTAACGGATAATTACTCATTTTAACCTCATTTTATATTTTATTCTTCCCCAGTAAAATATTTAACACCTGCCTCAAAAAGACGCTGGTCCATATTACCGTATGCATTATTAATATGAACGCCATGTCCAACACGCTCACTATGTCCCATTTTACCTAATGCTCTGCCGCATGGCGAACATATCCCCTCAATTGCCATTACTGAGCCGTTTGGATTATATGGGGAAGCCATTGTTATATTGCCTTCTAAATCTGTATATTGAAACAGAACCTGCCCATTTTCAAATAATTTATCTATCACTTCCTGTGGAGCTGTAAACCTGCCCTCTCCGTGAGAAACTGGCACAATATCTATTTCGCCTATATTTCTTAAATTCATCCATGGAGAATTTAAAGATGTTACCCTTGTATGCACCATTTGAGAAACGTGGCGGCCTATTGTATTAAAAGAAAGTGTGGCATCATTTTCAGTTAAATCACAAATATGACCGTGAGTTAATATTCCTGTTTTAATTAATGCCTGAAATCCGTTACAAATTCCTATAATTAAACCATCTCTTTTATTTATTAAATCATCAACCGCCTGCCTTACTTTATCATTTTTTAAAACAGACACATAGAATTTACCTGAACCCTCAGGCTCATCACCTGCACTAAACCCACCAGGCAGCACTAATATTTGGGATTTATTCACAATCTCTGCAAATTCATTACATGATTCAACAGCATCTTCTACGCTCATATTCCTAAAAATAAAAGGCTCAACTGTCCTGCTTCCTGCCTTTTCAAAAATACGTTTTGTATCATATTCGCAGTTTGTGCCAGGAAGTGCAAGAACTGCAACCTGCGGTTTAACTATTACTTTTGCTTTTTTAAGTGGACTTCTTTCTTTATAATCCTGTGCTTTTATAATATTTTTATCACTTTCAGTTTTACTTGGGAAAATATGTTCTAATGGACTTTCCCAAATAGATAAAGCATTATCAAGTGATATTTTTTCATTATTATATATAAATTCATGGCTATTATTTAAACTGGCAATTTTAGAAATATTTTTAACAGCACTTATATCAAACCCTTTTTTAGTCTGTATAATAAAGCTGCCATAATATGGAAATGAAAGTTCATTTAATGAAATATTTTCAATATTTAACCCTGCCATATTACCAAAAGCCATTTTAGCAAGTGATTCTATAATACCGCCGTTTGTAACAGTATGGACTGCTTTTACTACCTTATCAGCAATTAATTTTTCTAATGTTTTTAAGTTTTCTTTAAATGATGCTGTATCAATTAAATCATCACTTGATACAGGAGTTTTTAATAAATATACATCTCCACCATCATTTTCTAACTGGTTAGTAACAATATTAGCTAAATCAGCAGGAGCAACAGCAAAAGATATTAATGTTGGCGGCACATTGATTTCCCTGCCTGTTTCGCTGTCTTTAAATGTGCCAGACATACTGTCTTTACCGCCAATAGCTGCAAGTCCTAAATCATACTGAGCTTTTAAAGCACCTAAAAGAGCTGCTGCAGGTTTTCCCCAGCGTTTATCATCACTTGAAAGCCTTTCAAAATATTCTTGAAATGAAAGCCTTACATCTTCAAGTCTGCCGCCTGCTGCTGCAACTTTTGAAACTGATTCTATAACTGCAAAAAAAGCACCATGGAATGGGCTCCACTGCATAATATATGGATTATAACCTGATGCCATAATGGAAACAGTAGTTGTATCACCATGTAATACTGGTATTTTTGCAACCATACTTTGAGCAGGTGTTTTGGCAGTTTTGCCGCCAAATGGAGTTATAACGCTTGATGCACCAATTGATGAATCAAACATTTCTACTAAACCTTTCTGTGAGCATACATTTAAATCTGATAATGTATTTTCTATAAGTTCATTAAAAGTATTATATTTTCTATCTTCTATATAGTTTGTTTTAGAAGGGTTTACTATAAAAGCATTTTGATATCTTGCAGCACCAGCAGAATCAAGAAATTCTCTAGATATATCTACAATCATTTTGCCATTATGCATCATTTGAAGTCTATTCGTATCTGTAACACGTGCAACCATTGTGGCTTCTAAATTTTCTTTATTACATTCTTTTATAAAATTTTCTAAATCATTTTCACAAACTACAACTGCCATACGTTCCTGAGATTCTGATAACGCAATTTCTGTGCCTGATAAACCTTCATATTTTTTAGGAACTTTATTAAGATTAATTTCTAAACCGTCAGCAAGCTCACCTATTGCAACAGCTACGCCGCCTGCTCCAAAATCATTACATTTTTTAATCATTTTAGATACATTTTCTTTTCTAAAAAGACGCTGTATTTTATGTTCTTCCGGCGCGTTACCTTTTTGCACTTCTGCACCGCATATTTCAATAGATGATGCATCATGTTCTTTTGATGAACCTGTTGCACCGCCAACTCCGTCCCTGCCTGTTCTTCCACCAAGCAGTATTATTACATCACCTGCTGAAGGACTTTCCCTGCGAACTGATTTTTTAGGACATGCACCAATTACTGCACCTGTTTCAAGCCTTTTGGCAATAAAGCCGTCATGATAAAATTCCTGCACATATCCAGTTGTAAGCCCTATTTGGTTGCCGTAAGATGAAAAACCTTTTGCAGCATCCTGCACTATTTTCCTTTGGGATAATTTTTTACCTTTTAAATAGTCTTCTACTGGTTTTCTAGGGTCTGCACCGCCTGTAATACGCATAGACTGATAAACATAAGCTCTGCCAGAAAGCGGGTCGCGGATTGCACCACCTACACATGTAGCAGCACCACCGAAAGGCTCTATTTCTGTTGGGTGGTTATGGGTTTCATTTTTAAACTGTAAAAGCCATTTTTCTTTTGTGCCGTCAATATTTACATCAATTTCTATTGAGCATGCATTATTTTCTTCACTTTTTTCTAAATTATTTAAAAGACCTTTTCTTTTTGCATCACGTGCGCCAATTACTGCCATATCCATAAGTGATTTCGGTTTATTAGATATTTTTTCACCATAGATTTCATGGCGCATACTTTCATACATATTTAAAACATCATTAAATAATGCGCTGTATCTGCCGTTTTCAATTTTTATATCTTCTAAAATTGTATTAAAAGTTGTGTGCCTGCAATGGTCTGACCAGTAAGTATCAAGCAGTTTTAATTCTGTTTCTGTTGGGTTGCGTTTTTCCTGATTTTTAAAATAATCTTGAGAGAATTTTATATCATCAATATTCATAGCAAGCCCCATAGATGATATTAATGCACTCAGCTGTTTTTCATTCATATTTATAAAATCTGCAATTTCTTTAACAGGTTCAGGCTCAGGCATATTTAAAACTAATGTTTCAGGCTTTACTTCTGATGCAATACGCTGGTCTATATGGTTTACTATTATATTTTTAATTTTATTAATGTCATTATCATTAACGCTGCCTTCTAATACGTAAGTTTTAGCACAGCGGACAGTTACATTTTCAGCACCTGTCATAACTTTTACACACTGTTCTGCACTGTCTGACCTTTGGTCATACTGACCTGGTAAATATTCCACAGAAAAATATTTACTGCTGCCAAATGGATATGTTTCCAAATATACATCATCAACCATAGGCTCTGAAAATACAGTATGCAGTGTTTTTTCAAGCTGTTCCTTAGAAAGCCCCTCTACATCGTATCTGTTTAAAATAGTAAGTTTTGAAAGCCCTGCAATCATTTCATCATTTTTAAGCAT
>DXAQ01000037.1 GCA_019116905.1 Candidatus Mucispirillum faecigallinarum
ATTTTTTCATAAATAATGTTCTATTGTCAACCTATAAAATAAAATTAGTTGACAATTATTTTTATATATGTATTATCTATATAAGTGGTGCAAAATGAAATTAAAAGAAAAAATATTAAATCTTTTAAATAAAAACCAGTCTGAATATATTTCAGGCGAATATATGGCAGAAACTTTTAATGTAAGCAGAAATGCTGTATGGAAAGCTGTCAATGCCCTTAGAAAAGAAGGATATAATATATATGCTGTACAAAATAAAGGCTATATATTAGATGAGGGCAGTATATTTACAGGCGATATAATAAAATCATATTTAAATTCACCATATAAACTAGAATATATCCCAACTGTTACTTCCACAAACGATATTGCTATGGAATACGGCAAAAATGGAGTGCAGGAAGATATTATTATTGTTTCCAACTGCCAGACAGAAGGCAGAGGCAGAAAGGGAAGAAAATTTTATTCACCAGAAAACGCAGGCACATATTTTTCTATTCTTCTTCATCCAAATATTCACATATCTGATGCCTTGTATATTACAACAGCAGCAGCTGCCGCAGTTACAAAAGCCGCAAAGGAATTATATAATATTGATACGCAGATTAAATGGGTTAATGACATATATTATAATAATAAAAAAATATGCGGTATTTTAACAGAAGCACATTTTGATATGGAAAGCGGTATAATTGATTATGCAGCCCTTGGTATTGGAATAAATATATTTGAGCCAGAAGAAAGTTTCCATAAGGATATTAAAAATATTGCAGGCTCAGCTTTCTCAAGAGATATGTTTGATAATAAAATAAGATGCCAGCTGACAGCAAAAGTAATAGATATTTTTTATGATTATTATAACTCACTACTAGATATGAACTTTTTAGAAGAATATAAAAAGCGTTCACTATTAACTGGTAAAAATATAACTATTGAAAAAAACGGCGTTAAGCAAAATGCACTTGTTTTAGGTATAGATAATAAGTGCAGACTTAATGTTGTATTTGAAAATGGTATAGAAGAAAATCTTTCATCATGCGAGGTTAATTTAAAATTATGACACAAAATAATACCAGATATGCAGCTTATACTGGTCTTTTTACTACTCTTATTATAATAGGTGCATTTATAAAAATACCTGTGCCAGTTATTCCTTTTACTTTGCAGTTTTTATTTGTTGCATTAGCAGGGCTTTTACTTGGTCCAAAATACGGAAGTTTAAGTGTTGCACTATACGCTGCCTTAGGGCTTGCAGGGCTTCCTGTTTTTACATCAGGGGGCGGCATAACTTACGTACTTTTTCCTACCTTTGGTTATATTATAGGCTTTATAGTATGTGCCTTTGCAGCAGGTTTAATTTCATCAAAATTAAAGCCTTCTACTAAAAATTATTTTATTGCAGCATTTTCAGGGCTTATTATTCTGCATATTATAGGCATACCTTATTATTACATTATATCTAAATACGTTATTGACTTAAATTTAACTTTTAAAGAAATATTTCTTTTCTGCTTTGTTTATACTGTGCCTGCTGATTTTTTATTATGTATAGCAGCTGCACGTATTGCTTTTAAATTAAAACCATTTATTAATAAGGAAAATAAAGATGACGAAACAAATTAAAGATAAGATTATAAACGGTATTGATATTACTTATAATGAGGCACTTTCACTTATTAATGCTCCATTTGATGAGCTGTTAAATTGTGCTGATGAAATAAGAGAGCATTTTTGTAAAAATATTTTTGATGTATGCTCTATTATTAATGCAAAAAGTGGAAGATGCAGTGAAGACTGTAAATTCTGCGCCCAGTCTGCTCACTATAAAACTGATATTTCAGAATACCCGTTACTAGATAAAGATAAAATAGTTAAGGAAGCCCTATATATGGCAGAAAAAGGGGTGCTTAGGTTTTCCATTGTAACATCAGGTAAAGCTTTAACAGATAAAGATGTGGATATTATTGCAGAAGTAATAAAAGAAATAAAATCTAAATCAAATATTTCAATATGTGCTTCCCTTGGTCTGCTTTCTGCCAGTAATTTTGAAAAGCTTAAAAATGCAGGTCTTGAAAGAGTTCATAATAATTTAGAGGCATCTAAAAACTATTTTCCAAAGGTATGTTCAACCCATACTTTTGAAGATAAAGTAAACGCCTTAAAAAAAGCAGTGTCTTCTGGTCTTTCTGTATGCAGCGGCGGTATTATTGGGCTTGGGGAAACTATGCATGATAGAATTGATTTAGCATTTTCCTTAAAAGAACTTGGTATAAAATCTGTGCCTTTAAATATTTTATCAAATATAAAAGGCACGCCTTATGAAAATAATAAAAGACTAAGCGAAAGTGAAATATTAAGGACGGCAGCAATATTCAGGTTTATTCTGCCTGATGCCTTTATACGCCTTGCAGGCGGCAGAGCGCAGCTATCAGATAGCGGAAAAAAAGCGTTTTTATCTGGCATAAACGCTGTCATTACAGGAGATATGCTTACAACAAGCGGAATATCAGTTGATACTGATATGCAGATGATAAAAGATACAGGATATATTGTGGAGCTGATAAATTGAGTAAATCTATTTTTATTACAGGAACAGGCACAGATGTAGGTAAAACCTATGTTTCTGCACTGATTATGAAAAAAATGATAAGTGAAAATATGAACGCCTGTTATTTTAAACCAGTATTAAGCGGTGCAGAAATAAGGGACGGCAAAATTTATGCTGGAGATATAGAATACGTTAAAGAAATCAGCGGTCTTAAAGAAGACAGTAAAAATATAGGCTCCTTTATTTATGAATACCCTGCCTCGCCTCATCTTAGCAGCAGGCTTGAAAATAAACCATTTAATATGGAAAAAGTAGTAAGTGATTACAATAAATTATCAGAAAAATATGAATATATTTTAATAGAGGGTGCAGGCGGTGTAATATGCCCTTTTACTGATGATGCAGAGCCAGTTTATACAAAAGATATTATAAAATCACTT
The DNA here is from genome assembly GCA_019116905.1 of Candidatus Mucispirillum faecigallinarum. Taxonomy (GTDB): domain Bacteria; phylum Chrysiogenota; class Deferribacteres; order Deferribacterales; family Mucispirillaceae; genus Mucispirillum; species Mucispirillum faecigallinarum. Next base: position 2,989 of record DXAQ01000037.1, read on the forward strand.
AATACTTCATGTATACTTGTGGCAAATACTTCACTTGGCGCAATAAATAATGCCATGCTTTCTGCATGTTATTTAAGAGAAAGAAATGTAAATATTAAAGGGATAATCTTTAATGGATATAAAGACAGCCTGATAGAGCAGGAAAATATTAAGTTTATTATTAAACATTCTGGGCTTAAACTGCTTTCTGTTGTAAACCATAAAGATAATAATATTGTAATTGATTTAAAATACGCTTTTGGAGAATGATATGGGAAATAATATTAGTCTGGAAGAAAAAGATTTAAAATATATATGGCATCCATGCTCACAGATGAAAGATTATGAAAGCCTTGCCCCTATAATTATAGAAAAAGGAAAAGGCATTTATCTTTATGATATTTACGGCAAAGAATATATAGATATAATAAGCTCCTGGTGGTGCAATCTTTTAGGGCATTGTAATGATAAAATAAGCGGTGCAGTAAAAGAACAGCTTGATAAATTAGAGCATGTAATATTTGCAAATTTTTCCCATACTGGTGCAATTAATTTAAGTGAAAAACTTGTAGAAATCGCCCCAAAAGGTTTAAATAAATGTAATTTTTCTGATAACGGCTCAGCTGCTGTTGAAAGTGCCTTAAAAATGAGTTTTCAATACCAGTATCAAAGCGGTCACCCTGAAAAACGCAGATTTATGTGTTTAAGCGAAGGCTACCATGGTGAAACAATAGGCGCGTTGTCTGTTGGTGCACTTGATTTATACGCTAAAATATATGAGCCTATATTAATCGATTCAATAAGAGTTACAGCCCCAGACTGTTACAGATGCCCATTTAATAAACACAGAGATACATGCAGCACTGAATGTTTTATATATGCAGAGGCCGCTTTTGAAAAATACGGTAATGAAACATGTGCAATAATATTAGAGCCGTTACTTCAAGGCAGTGCAGGTATGCGTATTTACCCAAAAGAATACCTTGTGAAATTAAGAAAACTCTGCGATAAATACGGTGTAATATTAATAGCTGATGAAATAGCCACAGGTTTTGGCAGAACTGGTAAAATGTTTGCCTTTGACCATGCAGGTGTAAGCCCAGATATAATGTGCATATCAAAAGGTTTAACAGGTGGATATATGCCTATGTCTATTACAATGACTACTGATGAAATCTATTATGCCTTTTATGATGACTATAATAAAGGCAAAGCCTTTATGCACTCCCATACATACAGCGGCAACCCGTTAGGATGTGCTGCTGCTAATGCTGTACTTGATATTTTAAAAACTGAAAATATAATAGAAAAAGCTCAAATTACAGCAGAATATCTACATAATAAAATGAATGAAAAATTTGCAGGTCATAAAAATATAGGGGAAGTGCGCCATATAGGGCTTATTAATGCTATGGAGCTTGTAGAGGATAAGGAAAGTAAAAAACCTTTCAGTGCAGAAAAACGCATGGGCTACCAAATATATAAAAAAGCTCTTGAAAACGGTCTAATATTAAGACCACTTGGAAATGTGCTTTATTTTAACCCTGCTTTAATTATTACAAAAGAACAGCTTGATACTGCCATAGATATTGCTTATAATGCATTAATCAGTGTACTTGGAGAGTAAAATGCAAAAGTGCAGCAGTAATGCAGATATGAAAACAGATAAAAATAGTAAAGAAATAAGCCAAAAATTTATTTGTGATGGTAATTCCTGCAGGCCTGTATATGATACATCTGATGAGCAGTTTAAAGAAAAAAAAGCAGAAGGTATATCATTAAATATAAATTTACTGACAGATGAAAGCAAAAAACATTGATAATGCTACATTTTTTACATATTTGTTATATAGATTATATTGACATAAGCGCTCTTATTGATATAGAATATCAATAAGAGGTGTTTTATGAAAAAAATCATATTATTTTTATTAATATCTGCATTAATGGCAGTAAATGTGTATGCGGAGCAGTCATACCAGTTAAGCACGCATATTTTAGATATTTCAAAAGGTGCTCCTGCACCTAATGTGGAAATATGGCTTTATAAATTAGGCAGTGATGGGAAATCCTGGCAGCTGGTATCAAAAGGCATTACAGATAAAAACGGCAGAATAGCTAATTTTTTACCTGGAAACAATAATGAAGGCACATATAAACTGCAGTTTTTTACATATAATTACTTTAAATCACAAAATTTAGAATCAATCTACCCTTATGTAGATTTAGTATTCAGCATAAAAGGTAAAAACCATTACCACATACCTATTACTATGTCTGCCAACGGATATGCAACATACAGGGGAAATTAATAATTTATTTTATTTATATTCAAACATACTTCAATATAAAAACTGGCAAAATTTTTCTTCTGCCAGCCAAAACTTAAAAAATAATTAAGCATCCTAAAATTTAAATAATTACTGTAAGCCCGTATTAAAAATTAATAAAACACTTCTTTTCATAGTGCCCTCCAAATTTATTGAATTATTATATTATGTGATTTTTTAATATATACTATATATGTTAATATTAGATTTTAATATTTATACTCACAAATACAATATAAATTAAAGTCAAAAAAAATCAAGTAAAAATATTATTTTTATCTTTTTAGGCTATATTATTGCTTCACCTTTATCTCGTATTTCTTTTGCATATACTTCTATTTCTTTGCATATTTCATAATCATACTGATTTTTTAAATCTTCTGCAGATTTTGTGCCCATAATTAAATCAAACATATCATTATCATACATTTTTGTAAGCATTTCATTTAATCTGATTAATTTTTCATCGCTGTATATGTCTTTAACTTTTTCAACAATAAACTTTTTCATAAACACTTCATTTTCAAGTATAGCACGTCTTGCACACTGAAAATATGCTTTTTTATAAAGCGACTCATCACTCATCTACTTTTCTCCTAATGCTTTTTTAGCAAGTTCTATCCCAATATTATATGCTTTTTTATTATTTTCTGCAGCACGCGCTGGAAAATTATTTATTACCACATCTAAAAGCCAGTCATGCTGCACTATGGAGCATATTTCATTTACAGCCCCAAGTATTGCAATATTTGCAGAAACTGAACTGCCTAATTCTTTTGATACAGCTGCAATCACTGGCACATCATAAGTTTTATGTTTACTTTTATCATAATCATGCACCATTGTAGTATCAACTATAACTGTGGCATCATCTTTTAAATCTACTGCATATTTATCATAAGCTTCCTGAGTTAATGATATTACTATATCAGGGTTTACTATTTTAGGATAATTTATTTCATCATCGCTGATTATAACTTCTGCTTTGCTGGCGCCGCCCCTTGCCTCAGGACCATAGGACTGGCTTTGCACTGCATTTTTTCCACCTTTAATTGCTGCAGCCTGGGCAAGCAGTATACCTGCTGTAATAATTCCCTGACCGCCTGAACCTGAAAACCTAATGTCGTATCTCATTATTCTGCCCCCTGATTTTCTTTAAAGCCAGTTACTGCATCATAGTTTTCCACATACTCTTTTTTACTTGTATCTTGATGAAGTATACCTGTAATAAATTTGCCTTCCATTTCTTCAGGGCTCATTTTTTCTGCCATTTTTTGAGTAACAGCGTGTTCTTTCTGCCATAAAAGCATACTTGCTGGTGTTTTTTGATTATTTTTTCTGCCAAACCCAGTTGGACAGCCGGCAATAATTTCCACCACAGAAAGCCCCTTGTGAGAAAAAGCCTCTTTAAAAAGTTTTTCCATAGGCAGCGCGTGATATGATGTACTTCTTGCTACAAATGTTGCGCCTGCTGCAATGGCAAGTTTACATAAATCAAAATCAGGCTCAAGCATGCCAAATGGTGCTGTTGTTGCCTTTGCTCCAAGTGGAGTTGTTGGAGAATACTGGCCACCTGTCATGCCGTATATATTATTATTAAAAATAATAACTGTCATATCAATATTTCTTCTGCATGCATGGATAAAATGGTTGCCACCTATGGCACTCATATCTCCGTCCCCGCCAAGAGCTACTATTTTTAATTTTGGGTTTGCAAGTTTTATACCTGTTGCAAATGCTAAACTTCTGCCGTGAGTTGTATGCAGAGTGTTAAAATCAAGATAGCCAGGCAGACGGCTTGCACACCCTATGCCTGAGGCAATAACTGTTTCATCTTTACTCCAGCCCATTTCTGCTATTGCCCTAATCATTGATTTCATAATAATACCATATCCACAGCCTGGGCACCATATATGAGGCAGCCTGCCTTCTCTAATATATTCTTCATAATTATAAGCCATTACATCGCCTCCACTGCTTTTTCTATCTGTGCAGGGGAGATAGGCTCACTATCCACCCTATAAATATGCTCTACTTTACACTTTCCATTAACTGCCCTGCGCACTTCCCTGACAGTCTGGCCAAGACTTAATTCAGGCACAACAAACCCTTTTACTTTATCAGCATATTTTAATATATCTCTATCAGGAAACGGCCATATAGTAAGCGGTTTTAAAAGACCTGCTTTTATACCTTTTTTACGCAGATTTAATACTGCATCTTTTGCAGCACGGGCAGAACTGCCAAAAGCAAATATTATATATTCTGCATCATCACAGTGAAAATGCTCAGTTAAAACTATATCATCATAATTTTCTTCTACTTTTAATAAAAGGCGTTCTTCCTGTAACCCTATTAACCTTGAATTATTTGTAGGAAAGCCGTATTCATCATGGTTAAGCCCTGTAACGTGGTACCTGTACCCTTTGCCAAATGGTGCAAATGGTGTTACAAGCTGGCTGTTATCGTAAGGCTTATATTTATCTGGAGCGCAGTCAGGCATCATTCTATCAATTACTTCAAGCTCGCCTTTTGCTGGTATCTCTATTGCTTCACGCATGTGGCCAATTATTTCATCAGAAAGTATAATTACAGGCATGCGGTATTTTTCTGCTAAATTAAAAGCACGCACTGTCTGGCTAAACTGCTCATAAACTGTAGAAGGAGTTAATGCAATACATGGGTGGTCTCCATGAGTGCCCCAGCGTGCCTGCATAATATCTGCCTGGCCAGGACCAGTTGGCGTACCTGTTGAAGGCCCGCCACGCATAACATTTAATATAACACACGGCACTTCTGCCATATAACCATAACCTAAATTTTCTAATTTTAATGACATACCCGGGCCGCTTGTAGCAGTAAGTGATTTTGCCCCTGCAAGCGACGCGCCGATAACTGCTGCCATTGCACTAATTTCATCTTCCATTTGAATAAATCTGCCCCCATTAGACGGAAGCCAGGCAGCAAGACGCTCTGCAACTTCTGTAGAAGGAGTAATAGGATAACCTGCATAGAATTTACACCCTGCATATAATGCACCTAACGCAACAGCATCATTACCCTGCAAAAATTTACGCTCTCTTTCCATATTACAACCTCGTAACTTCTATTGCAAAATCAGGACATCTTAATTCGCACTGCATACATGCTGTGCATTTTTCTATATCTGCTACATGCACTTTAAAATCCTGCATATCAAGCACCTGCGTAGGACAAAGCACTACACATATTTCACATCCCTTGCATCTTTCTTTATTTATCTTTATCTCACTTTTTGCCATAGCATAACCCCATATTTTATAAATATATATGCTTTTAACTATTATAATCTTTTTTTATTTTTTGTAAAGTAAGTAGTAGATATTTAACAAACAAATCAAAAATTCTTTATATCTTTTTTCTGTATTTTATTAAATATAAGTATACTGCTGCATAAAAATTTGAGAATATTCTTTTTTTATATTTTTTTGCTGATGTTACATATATTCTTTACAATTTTATTTACGGTAAAAAAATAATCAATATATTTTACTGTTTTTCTATTACAGCTTTAATATCAAGTGGTGATGCATGGAAAAAAGATGATGATACTATTACATCTGCCTGAGTTGCAGCATACTCTTTAATATTGCCTTTATTTATACCGCCAGCAGCAAGTATAAGCATGGCTGGATTTATTTTATTTTTTTCCTGTACAATATATTTTATTTCATCAGGGCTTAATTTATCAAGCTGCAGACCGTCAATAAAATCATAATGAAGTGCTTTTATGCTGTCCTGCATATTTTCCGTTTCCAATATTATCTTTTTTTCCACCATTTTATGATTTGATGATTTTATTGCTTTTTCTAAGTTATCAATACCGCCGATAAATTCTAAATGCTGCTTAAAAATAAGTACAGTTTCTGAAAGCCCTAATCTGTGTGCTGAAATACCACCTGCTAAAAATGCTGAAGTTACTAGCTCTCTTGAAAGAGGCATAGATTTTCTTGTTGCTGCAAGAACTATGTTTTTATTAACTGAATATGCAATATCTGCCATTTCCCTGCAAAGTGTTGCAATACCTGAAAGATATTCTAATGTATTTAATGACACTTTCCAACCTGCATGTAATGCAGAGGCTGTACCTTCTGCCTGCAAAATCATACTTCCTGCAGAAAGTTTTTCTCCGTCTTTTACCTTATATATTACCTTACAGCCTAATTTTGTGAAAATTTTTCCTGCGATTTCTACACCTGCTGCCACCCCTTCATTTCTTGCATAAAATGAAATAATACCTCTTTCTTCCCCTATACCAAGCATTTCTGTTGTAATATCAGAATAAGGCATATCTTCTTTTATTATCCTGTCTATTATTTCATCAGTTATATATACCATATAAGGCTCCTTATATTTTACAGCATTTGTATTTTATATTTTCTATAATCATATATAAAAATATTTAATAATTCAATTAAGAAAAAATAATATTATCCGATAATATGTATGGAGGATACATATATGAGTAATTTGGCACAACATTTGCAAGAAAAGTTTCATGATGAAAACATTATGGAGCGAGTTATGAATGAAGTTATGAGAAAAGATTATAATATATCAAACGATATTGAAATATCTTATTCACTTATTAATACTGCACAGCAGACTTTATCTGATTTAGATAAATCAATTGATGAACTTTCTATGCTTGTAGAAAATCTACGTCATCAGTCTATGAAATTAAATAAAGATTAATATGCCTGCAAATATTATGCAGGCAGTATTTAATCCTGTTTCAATAATATTTATATCCTTATTTTTCCTGTTTATTATATAATGATTATTGTTGATTATATAAAAAAATATGTTATATTATCATAAAGTTTTATAGTTTATATTTAATATATGATGGTGAAATATGGTATTATCTAAAAAGAAAATCATTATTTTTATTATATCTGTTATAGTATTATTAGCTGTTATAGCACCTATTGCAGCCTATTTTATTGCAAATGGCAATGCAAAATCAAAAGTTGCAGACTTTGCAAAATCTATTCAGGGCACATGTTCTTTTACTTATGGCGATGTATCATATAATATATTAAACAGACATTTAACGGTATCAAATATACTTATTTCATGTATGGATGAAAAAGCTGTATTTATAAAGGAAGCAGAATTTAATCATATAGTTTCAGGAGATATAATACCAGCAAACGTGCAGGCAGATTTAAGAGGCGGCACAGCTTATTCTAATGCTAAAATATTTAAAAATTACGGTGAGTATGCATCAAAATTAGGATATGATAATATTAATTTTCAGGGCAGAATTACTTATACTCTTGGCAAAGTATCTAAAGAGTTTAAAATTGTTACATTTAATATAAATGCTGAAAATATCGGGCTTTTTCAAGGTCAGATGAAAGTGCCTGATGTTTATGATAAAAGCATATCAAATATTTATAATAACATATTAAATAAACAGCCTGCATCATTTACTCTTGATTTTAGTGATAAAGGTTTAAAAAGTAATGTTATAAATAAATTTATACAGGTTTCTGGCACAGATAATGCAACAATTAATGATAAAATAAAAAATGCTGTATATAAAAGAGCATTAGATAGTGATAATAAAAGCAAAGAAAACTATACTCAAATAGAAAAATTTCTTTTAACAGGTAACAGTATATCAATCAGTTTATCAGAAAGTGATAATATATCTATAAAAAATGTAGTAGATTCTTTTGATATAACAGGCTTTCGGAAACTGCTTAACTCTTTTAAAAATGCAGATGTTGAGTTAGTTGCAAAGTAGATATAAATGATAAATTACATTAATAGTGTAATTAATACTCAATACTTTGCTCTAAGTGATGTTATGTATTAATAATTAAAAAATACATAACATTCTCTTTGCGACTTGATTTTTATAAACAGTTTTTTGCAGCTTTTTACAAGCCGCTTATCTACAAGTAATATCTAGCAGCAGAAAAAAACTGCTAATAATTAAGGATTTCATGCAAAGAAATAAAATAATAAAACCCTGCATATTTGCTTGTGCAGAAAATGTAATCAAGTAGATTATTTTCCAAAGAAAGATATAAATAGTAAAGTTTTTTATAAATTATATCAGTAATTATATAATAAGCAGAATAAGGAATTTATTTCATTTGCTGCTTAATATAAACTGATAACTTCCAATAGTAAGATTATTTTCTTTATCGATATTAATAGATAAATTATCATTAAGTGATGAAATAAATTTACTTTCCTTATCCATATCATGCGGATTACCTATCATCATAGTTAAGCCTAAATTTAAAAATGATATTTTACCATTTTTTATAGAATAAGTTCCAGTAAACCTGTTTACACCGCCTGAACCATAACACGTACCGTTATCAAAACCTATTGTTATTTTTGGATTATCTGATAAAAAATATTCATGCTGATTAATTCTATTTTCTATAGAGCTCATATTACAGCTCCATATTAACAAACATATTATTATAATTAAATATTTCATCATACATTTTAATAACAAATAAGCCTGCTTTTCAAAGCAGGCCTAAAATATGTTATACTTCCTGAGTGCCTTTTGGGCGAACTGTTAATACAGGGCATGGTGCTTTACGCACAACAAGTTCTGCAGTTGAGCCAAATAATACATGCTCTAAACCAGTTCTGCCGTGTGTTCCGATAATAATCATATCAAAGTTGCCGTTTTCTGCTTCTTTGATAATCTCACTGTACGGATTACCTCTTAAAATTTTTGTAGTAAACTCAATGTCTTTCAATTCTGGTGCGTTTGCTACAAATTCATCAAATTGTTTTTTTGCACCATCTTCAAAATCTGGAGATAAATTTTGCATAGGCATACCCATTTGTGGAATATAGAAAGCCACAATATTACCTTCGTCAAAAAGTATATGCACTATTTCCAGTTCTGCTCCTAAGATTTTTTTCATTTCTACAGCATAAGCCAGTGCATAATGTGATGCTTCTGAAAAATCTGTAGGGAAAAGTATTTTTTTTACAGGATTCATACAAACCTCCTTAAAATTTACTTATTTACTACTGCTTCTTCTATTAGTTTTCTAACTTCACCTTTTTTATAATCCTTAGGTAAAATTTCTAAAAACCCAAATTCGTAAGTAAGTAATATATCATCAGCTGTAATATTTGATGATAAAAGCACAACAGGCATATTCGTATGGATAAAACCTATATTATTCAGCATATCCACCATATATATTTCTTTCATGCTTAAATCAGCCACTACAGCATAATAATCATTATTATTCAAAACTTCAACAGATAATAAAGGGTTTGAAACTCTTTGCAGCATATATTTATTTGCATCAAATTCAAAGTGAAGTTTTGCAAATACATCATCATCGTTTGTAATAACTAATATTTTCTTTGCTTCCATTACTATATAACCCCCTTCATTATTTTATTAAAATTTTCTTCCAGCTGCAGCTTTAAATCAGTATATTTCATATTTAAAAATTCTGCAACATATTCGCCAGTATAAACCACATTTGCAGGCATATTTTGTTTACCCCTTACAGGAACTGGCGCAAGATACGGGCTGTCTGTTTCTATTAAAAGCCGCTCTACCGGCGTTTTTAAAAGTGCCTGTCTAAGATTTTCTGCACTTTTAAAAGTTATATTACCTGCATAGCTTATATAAAAGTTTTTATCCCTTATCCAGTCAAGTACTATTTCACTGCCATCAAAACAGTGAAATATACCTTTTAGGTTATTATATTTTTTTAATGCATCATCTAGTATTTTTATACATTTTTCTGCAGCACTGCGGCTGTGAATAACTAATGGTTTATCTACTCTGCATGATATATCTATCATATCTTTAAATAAAATATTCTGCATATCTTCTGCAGGGTTTTCTTCATAATAAAAATCAAGCCCAGTTTCGCCTACTGCCACTACTTTTTTATTCTGGGCAAGCTGATAAAAGCGCTCATAATCATTATTATGGCTGTATTTATCTGCATATTCTGGATGCATACCAACAGCTGTATAGATATTATCATATTTAGATGCAGTTTCTACCGCCTTAACGCTGTCATCATAATCTATACCAATAGTTATAATGCGCCCTACACCCTTTTCTTTTGCGCTTGTTATTAATTCTTCTGCAGTTCTGCCATGCTCATCACTGTGAATGTGAGCATGTGAATCTGTCCAAAAATCTGTTTCCATATTATTTTATTCTAGTTCCTGCAGGCACACTGTCTGGAAGTATCATTACGTTGTGGCGTTCACCGTCAAAAGCAGCAAGCACCATACCCTGCGATTCTATACCCATTAATTTTGCAGGTTTTAAGTTTGCTATTACTGCAATAGTTTTACCTTTTAAATCATCAGGGTTATAGCTTTTTGCTATACCTGCTACAATAGTTCTGCCGCCGTCGCCAACATCTACTCTTAATTTTAAAAGTTTTTCACTTTTTTTCACATTTTCAGCTTCCAATATTTTACCTGCTTTTATTTCAACCTGCTCAAAAACACTAAAATCAATTAATGGTTTTTCATCTTTCTTTTCTTCTTTTGGAGGGTTTATTGTAGATGATATTTTTTCAAGCATTTCTTTTTCATCAAGCCTTGGGAATATGCTTTTACTTTCAGGCAGTTTTACGCCGCTTTTTAAAATACACATACGGCTTATTTCTTCTTCATCTGCTAAATTAATATTATCATCTGCACCAATCTGCCTGCGGATTTCATAAGCAGTATCAGGCATAAATGGATATATTAAGTGAGATATGGCACGAAGTCCGTCAAGCACAGTATAAAGCACAGAACCAAGTCTGCCTTTTTTACTTTCATCTTTTGCAAGCACCCATGGTTTTGCATCATCTATATATCTGTTCATTGCGCCAATACTTTCCCATATAGAAAGCAGTGCTTTATTATATGCCATTTTATTAAGATTAATATCTGCTTCTTTTGCTGATTTTGCAACTGCATTATATACATTTTCATCAAGAGCATCTTTATCTGTATATGCTGGTATAACACCATCAAAATACTTTTTCACCATACCTGCTGTTCTTGATACAAGGTTTCCTAAATCGTTTGCTAAATCACCATTTATTCTATGGATTAATGCTTTAAATGAAAAATCACCGTCAAGACCAAAAGGCACTTCCCTCATTAAAAAATACCTGAAAGCATCAATACCAAAAGTATCTACAAGCCATACTGGGTCAATAGCATTACCCATAGATTTAGACATTTTCTGACCGTCTACTGTCCACCAGCCGTGAGCAAAAACTGATTTTGGCAGCTCTATTCCAGCACTTAATAACATTGCAGGCCAGTAAACTGTGTGAAAACGTAAAATATCTTTACCTACTAAATGAAAATCTGCAGGCCAGTATTTTTTCCTTTCGCTGTCTTTATCAAAATATCCTAATGCTGATAAATAGTTAGTAAGCGCATCTACCCATACATATATAACATGTTTTGGGTTTTCTTCCATAGGTATGCCCCAGGAGAAATTAATACGGCTTATAGATAAATCACGCAGGCCTTCTTTAATAAATGAAATAATCTCATTGCGTCTTGATTCAGGACGTATAAAATCTGGATTTTTATTAATATGCTCTAATATAGCATCCTGATATTTACTCATTTTAAAAAAGTAAGAAGATTCTTTTAATTTTGCAGTTTCTCTGCCGCAGTCTGGGCAAAGGTTGCCTTCCATAAGCTGAGTTTCTGTCCAGTATGCTTCACATGGAGTGCAGTACCAGCCTTCATATTCTCCAAGATATATATCGCCTTTTTCCTGCATTTTCCTAATCATTTCCCACACTGCTTTTTTATGCCTGTCCTGCGTAGTGCGGATAAAATCATCGTTTGATATATTTAAGATTTTCCAAAGCTCTCTAAACCTTGCATTATTTTTATCTGCCAGTTCAATAGGTTTAATGCCCTGCTTTTCTGCTGACTGCTCCATTTTCTGACCATGTTCATCTGTACCTGTTAAGAAAAATACATCATAGCCGCACATACGTTTATAGCGGCTTATTATATCTGCTGCAACAGTTGTATATGCATGACCTATATGCGGCTTATCGTTTACATAATATATAGGAGTTGTTACATAAAAAGTTTTCTTATGGCTTAAAGTATCTTTCTGGCTCATTTCTACCTCAAAATTATCAAATCTCTACTGTTTTTGTTTTTTATTATTTTTATAATTTTTATTATTGTATTTATTTTCTTTTGTATCTTCAAGTTTGATTACATTTTCTGTATCTTCATCAAGAAGTCCATCAAGAGTATCATTTAACTCAATATATTCAACATCTTCACCACATTCACAGCCTTCACAGTCATACTGCTCTTTTTCAAACATAAGGCAGCACATAAGCCTGCCGCATACACCTGATATTTTATTAGGGTTCATAATCAGGTTCTGGTTTTTTGCCATTTTAATAGAAATATTATCAAACCTGCGCAGGAAATTAGTGCAGCAAAGCTCTCTGCCGCAAAGCCCAAAGCCGCCAACCATTTTAGTAGCATCACGCACACCTATTTGACGCATCTCTATTCTTGTTCTGAAAACTCTTGCTAAATCCCTGACAAGCTGACGAAAATCTACCCTGCCTTCTGATGTAAAATAAAAAGTAATCTTACTTCTGTCAAGACAATATTCTGCTGATAAAAGTTTCATATCAAGCCCTGCATCTGATGCTAATTTTTTACATACATCAAAAGCTTTTGGCTCATCTTTTAAATTCTGTTCTTTTGCTTTTAAGTCTTCTTCGTTTGCAATACGCAGAATACCTTTCATTACCTGTTCATCAGGCACACTTATGATTCTTGGAGCAATACAAACACGTGCCATATCTTCGCCTTTGTCTGATTCCACAACAACATTATCACCATGTTTTAAATCAAAACCATCGCATAAAAAATCATAAACTTTGCCGGCACGTTTAAATATGACGCCTACTGCATTATATTCTTTCACTAAATACCTCATACGTTTTACTGACAAAATCATGTCTTGCTAAATCTATATTAATATTATAATTTAACCGTTTTAAAATTTCCAGTATATAATCCCCATAAGCACAGTATGAATATCTGCCTGTTTTTTTATACTGCGCAAGTGATAATGGGTATATAAACTCCATAACAGCCTTTATAATCTGAATATCATTACAATTAAGTATAAAATCAATAAATTTTTTAAAATTTCTGCTTTTTATATCAAGCAGTAAATCACTGATTTTTAAATCATCAATCATTAATGCCCGCTCTACTGAACCGCCGCATGTTTCTATTATATCTTCCATATTCTGCATATCAGGACGTATTTCTGATAAGACAGAATACATTTCCTTATGGTTAAGAGGGGCAAATTCCACCTGAGAGCATCTGGAGCGAATAGTAGGCATAATCATTTCATACTTAGAAGTAATAAGTAGAAATAAGCTGTCTTCCCCCGGCTCCTCTAATGTTTTTAAAAAGGCGTTGCCTGCCACTATCTGTGATGAATTAGAAAGTTTTTCTGCCTCATCAAGTATAAAAACTTTCCATTTAGAAGCAAGCCCTGTCATTCCTGCACTTTCTGAAATCTGGCGGATATTTTCTACTTTTAATTCACTGCCGCCATAAACATATAAATCAGGATAAGTGCCAGCCTTTACCTGAGTGCAGCTGCTGCATGAACACTCAGTGAAAAAACTGCCATTTTTACAAAACAGGCTTCTGGCAATCTCTAATGCAAACATACGCTTGCCTATGCCAGAAATACCTGAAAGTATATAACTGTGGCTTAATCTGCCGCTTTCTATTACTCTTTTAAAAAAATCCTGCTGTTTAAGATGACCAGCTATCTTGCTGCACAATCGGATTTATCTCCCTGTAATTTTTTAATAGTATGCTCTATTGCAGGCATAATCACTGATAAATTTTCCACTGCACCTTTTGGACTGCCTGGAAGATTTATAATAAGTGAATTTTTCCTAGTGCCGCATACTGCTCTTGAAACTATTGCTGTAGCAGTAATTTTAAAACTTTCTGCACGCATTGCCTCCTCAAAGCCTGGCAGCCTTTTCTCTATAACTTCCATAGTAATATCTGGAGCAATATCACGTGGTGAAATACCAGTTGAGCCGTTAGTGATTATTAAATCAAGCATTTGAGTATCTGCAAAATCTTTTAAAGTAAGCTCTAATTTTTTTGTATCATCTGGAATAATTTCTTTTCTAATAAATGATGTTTTTAAATTTTCACTTACATATTTTTCAAGGGCAGGGCCTGTTAAATCTTCATATTCGCCTTTGCTTGCCCTGTCAGATAGTGTAATAATACCAACAGAAAAACCATCTTTACCAAGGTTTTGGATTTCATCACCTACATGCAGCTCACCATTACCGCGAACTACCGCAAAAATACCCTCTTTTGGCATAACACATTCGCCTGCATGATAATATACTGCACATTTATGGTGGCAGATTTTACCAATTTGGGAAATGATAAACTCTACATCTTTAATTTTAATTTTTGTGCCTACAGGCAGAGAAAGTAAATCAATACCTTCTGTAGTAATATTTTCTGCAAAGTCTCCACTTTTAACATCAAGACCTTTTTCCTGCATTTTTTTAACACTTTCAAGTGCTAATAAACTTACCTGCCTGTGCCATTTACCTGCATGGGCATCGCCTTTTATACCAAAATCATTTTCAAAATAAGCAGAAGGAACGTTTTCTTTTATTACACCTTTTCTATCGCTTACAGATATAGCCTGTATTTTACCCATTATTATCTCCTAAAAAGTTTTGTTTACAACTTCGTATCATACCAATAAATCTTACTTTATGCAACAAGATTAATTTTATTTATTTAAAATTGAACTTTTTTATTTTTCATCTGTTTAATATTATATGAGGTTACTATGAAATATATTATAATGTCATTACTGATTACTTTATTCTGCATAAATTTTAGTTTTGCCCAAAACGGACCTACAAGCAGAGAAATTATTTCTGGCAGCAGTTCATCAGGCAGCAGTTTCAGCTCGTCTTATAAAGAAATAAGGTCTAGAACTGCAAGAGATGCAAAACTTAATAAATTAGATAACGACATAAATTACTACCGCAGTAAAGATAATAATGCTGCAAGACAGAAAGAAATAGAGCTGCAGAGAGAAAAATCAAAAATAATAAATATTAAATAATCAATTTATTACACATTTTTAAGCTTTTTTAATTCTTTTCCTTGATTATTTAGCCTGCCTCCTTAATGGGTTATTAAGGAGGCTTTTTATTTATATTTTAAACCTGCTTACAAGCATTTTCAGTCTTTCTGCTCTTTCCTGCAAGTGATTAATAGTAACAACAACCTGGTCAACTGCCGCATCACTTTCTTCAATACCTGCAGCAATAGTCTGGGCTTTATCTGATATTTCCTGCATTGATGTATATTGAGAAGTTACTTTATCAGATGCACTTTCTGTATCGCCGACAGCCTGTATAACACCACGCACCACATTATTAAAAGAAGATGCAGTTTCGCCAATCATATCAACGCCGGCTGAAACTACTTCACCAGATGATGACATTTCACTAGATGCCCTGCTGCTTTCCTGCTGAAGCGTAGTAATAATAGCCTCTATTTCACCTGTTGCATGCTGCGTTCTTTCTGCCAGTTTTCTTACCTCATCTGCAACAACTGCAAACCCTCTGCCTGCTTCCCCTGCTCGTGCTGCTTCTATTGCTGCATTTAGTGCTAAAAGATTAGTCTGGGCTGCAATGTCATTAATAACTGTTAAAATATTTCCTATTTTAGAAGAACTTTCTGAAAGCTGATTTATTGTAGATGCCAGTGAGCTTGTTTTTTCCTGTATTTCAAGCACATTATTTTTTACATAATCAAGCTGAGATGCACCAGCTTTTGTCATTTCCTGTGATGAATTCATTACAGCAAGACAATCCTGCAGCTGACTTGATGACTGCTCTGACATTTCACGCATATTATTTATATCCTGCACCATATCTGAAATCTGCTCAGACTGAGAATCAAATGTGGTAGATAATTCTTCCATGGTGGCAGAAAGCTGATTATTTCCACTTGCCACTTCTGTTGCAGCCTCTTTTACTTCGCTGACTATTTCCTGCACATTTTGTATAAACGCATTAAAGCTGACTGCTAAATCATTTAATTCATCTTTATTTTTAACAGAAAGCCTGACTGTTAAATCACCCTCTCCTTTTGTTAAACCTTCCACATTTGATATAAAACCTTTTAATTGTTTTATTACACTGTAATAAAGATAAACAATACCCAGTAAACCTGTTAAAATTGATATTGTAAAAAGTATGATAGAAACTGCCATAGCCTGTTTTAATGCAAGCGTTGACTGCTCTGAAGATTTTTTTACTATATTATAAACCTGAGCACCCATATTACTATTCATTTCTCTAATTTGTGCAGCCTGCTGGATACGTATCTTTTCTTTTTCTGAAATCTGCGTATATATTTGTAATAATTCATTATAAGATTTTTCTGCATTTGTAAGATTATTTCTTATTTCACTAATAATGCCTGCAATTTCTTCATTATCCAGATTATACTCTAATTTAGAAGCAATACCATTAACTCGCACAAAAGTTTTTGGTAAATTTTTAAGCATATCTGCTTTTTTAGTTCTAGCTGCCATATAAGAAGTGGTTTTAATAAGATTTGAAAGGGAATGAATATTCTGCATACGGGAAATATATTCCTGCTCAATACCTGCCTGCTTTGAATCTGCCATAGCTTTTGCTGCCAGATTTGCAGAATTATCTAAATACTGATTCATTTTCTCAGTAACTGCTGTATTTTTTTTAATTAATTCAAGGTTATCTAAAACAGTCTGGGTATAATCATAGATTAACTTGTAATGCTCATCAATTACATTATTTATATCAGGGTAGATTTTTTTATTTTCGGCATTAGTCATAAATGATTTATAATCATCTTCATGCTGACGAAGAAGCTGCGCAAGATTTTTAGCATCATTATAAAATTTTTCATCTAAGTTTGATGCATAAGTTAAAATATCCACCTGCAGCGTTAATGTGTTAAAAGTAATTTCTTCCATTTTCTGATAGGCGTTTATATAGTTTGTGCCTATATTCTCAGAAGTCTTTGATGCACGGTATTCTGAATAAACAGCAAAGGCACTGTTTAAAAAAGCAAATGCCAGCACACCGCATATTGATATTATAATTTTATAAGCAATAGTCAGTTTCATTTTCTCCCTCCTAACTATTTTATAATAACCTTACATATACTATACACCTTCCCCAATAATACTAAAAATATCTTTTTTCTATATTATTATAACAGTAAAATAATAATATTCAACTGTTATTTTACTATCTTTTTTAAAAATATTTTCATATTTGGCACGCTGCTTGCTATAAAGAAAGCGGAGGCGATATTATGAAACGATTAATTACAATAATTACTTTACTGGCACTTGTTAGTGGCTGTAACTCTGTAGGCGGCGCAGTTGCAGTGATTAACCCATTAAACTTTACTACAACAGGTTTTTATCCTTTACTTATAATTGGCGAACTGGAAACTAACCTGTCATCTCTTGTTATTGATAAAACAAAAGCAACTGTTACTGATTTTAATGTTAATCCTTTTGAGATTTTACCTGAAAAATCATTAATATATGTTATGCCTGCTGTTATTACAAGAAGCTATGAAAAATCTTATGATAACTATTACAGCTCGCTTATAAGCAGATATTTACTTATGAATAATTTTGCACAGGTTACTAATGATTTAGAAAAAGCTGATTTCGTATTAATGGCATCAATAGATGAATCACCAGAAAGAAGAACCGGCACAAACTATTCAGTTATATCTTTAAGCATTATGGAAAAAGATGAGAGAGCAGTTTTTTACTCTAATGTGGTAGTAAAAAGTAAATCAGATAAAAACTTCTACTATCATCCTTCAAAAGCAGCAAGACCTGTTAAAGAACTTACTTTATTAGGTTTTGAAGAATTATTTCAAGCAGGGCTTCCACAAGCCTTTGGTGTAGCGAGGTAGTGTCATGCAAAACGGATTATATACAGCAACAAGCGGACTTTTAATGCAGCAAAACAGGGTTGACTCTATTTCAAACAACCTGGCAAATATGAACACTAATGGTTATAAAAGAGACAGGGCAGTTTTTTCCGTATACAGACCAGAAGATAAAAGATACCCACAAAATTTTATCAGGGAATCTCATTATAATAAAACTATTAACACAGCAGTTCTTCTTCATGAAAACTCTGCTAACTTTGAAATGGGACCATTAAAACAAACTGATAATAAATTTGATTTTGCAATTGAGCAGGATAATGCTTTCTTTGCAATAGATACCCCATGGGGCATCCGTTACACAAGGGACGGTGCGTTCACTCTTAACGATAATGGCGAACTTGTTACAGCAGAAGGCTATAAAGTTATGAGCAGAAATGCACAAGGAACAGCAAATATTGTTGTTGACCAGAACGCAAGATTTGAAGTAGATAAAACTGGCACGATTTATGCTAATGGTATTGCAGGAGACCAGCTTATGATTGTGGAGTTTGATGATGTTCGTCAGCTTCAAAAAGTTGGTAGAAACCAGTTTGCTGCAGTTGATATTGAACCTACTGATGCAGATAATGCAGGCATCAGGCAGGGTTACGTTGAGGGAGCCAATGTAGACCCTATTGCAGAAATGGTTCGTATGATTGAGGCATCAAGAGGCTATGAAATGTATGCAAAAGTAGTTCAAACTCATGATGAAATCAGTCAAAAAGCAGCATCACAAATTTTAACACAATAGTATTATTGTAAGGAGGCAATACTATGGTACGTTCACTTTGGACAGCAGCAACAGGTATGCAGGCACAGCAAATGAATATTGATAATATGTCTAACAACCTGGCAAACGTAAACACACATGGATTTAAAAAAGGAAGAATTTTATTTCAAGACCTTTTGTATCAAGATATTAAAGCAGCAGGAGCAGTTACTGCGGCAGGTATTAACCACCCATCAGGCATTCAAATGGGTATGGGTGTTGCCACAGTTGCAATCCAAAAAATACATTCTCAAGGTAACTATGAAAATACTTACAATCAGCTTGATTTAACTATTGAAGGTGATGGGTATTTTCAAATTACACTGCCTGACGGCAATATCGGTTATATTAGGAGCGGTGCTTTCTCTATTGATGCTAATGGTGATATAGTTTCACCAGAAGGCTATCTTTTAGAACCTGGAATAAATGTGCCTGATAACGCTCTTAGTATATCAGTTTCAAGCGACGGTATTTTTTCAGTAAAATTACCAGGTGAAGAAGAAGAAACAGAATTAGGACAAATTGAAATTGCAAGATTTATTAACCCTACTGGTTTAAGCTCAGTTGGTGAAAACGTTTATCTTGCAACAGAGGCATCAGGTCCAGCTCAGGTTGGTATCCCTTCAGAAGACGGCTATGGTAAAGTAAGACAGGGCTTTCTTGAAACAAGTAACGTTGAAATGGTTACTGAAATGGTTAATATGATTACAGGTCAGCGTGCCTATGAAATGAACTCAAAAGCAATTCAAACAAGTGATGAAATGCTTCAAACAGTTGCAGGCTTAAAACGCTAGGAAGGTGTAACATGAAAAAAATGCTGCTTATAATATTTATGTTACTTATTAGTGCAACATATACTTTTGCACAAAAACAAATAACTATTACAGAAGAATGTGTTTATCTTGATGAACTGACAGCAAGCCATATTCCACATAATAAAGTAGAGTGCGGCTTTGTGGCAGGCAGTGAAAAATTAATTACAAAAAATGTAATTCAATCACACTTAAATCAGGCTGGTATAAACGGCACAGTTTTAAATGATGTGCTTGTCAGCAGACAGTGGGAAAAACTTTCCTATGAAAAAGTTGCTAAATATATTGAAGATGAATATAAAAAAGCATATCCAGACATGAGTATTGTAGTAGACCAGGTTAGAATTCCTGATAATCTTTATGATAACCCTGATGCTAAAATGAGTATTATGTGCGATACATCTAAACTTGGCGGCTCTTATGCTCAAATAAGATATGGAAATGAAAAATATCAAATATATTACTACATTAAAGGCTATAAAGATGCCTATGTAACAACTGAACGTGTTAAAGCTGGGGACAGTTTAGCCGGCAAATTTAAAAAAGAAAAAGTGGAAATTACTAACTTAAAAAATAATATAGTAGAAAACCCAGCAGAAATGGCAGCATCTCGTGCAGTGCCGGCTGGCAAAATTATTACAAGTGATATAGTTCAGGAACGTCCTGCACTTAAAAAAGGCGAAGCTGTTAAAATAGTTGTATCTAATGGCGTTCTTCGCATAGAAACACAAGGCGTTGTAGAAGAAAACGCAATGCCTGGTAAACAAGTGCTTGTTAGAAATTTAACATCACAAAAAGTAATCAGCGGAAATTATATCGGCAATGGTATAGTTCAGGCAGAATTTTAATTAAATACTTACTTATTTAATCAGGATACATTTTTACCTCCTTACATTATCTGATTTACAGCTGTTAAGCTCCCAAATTTAAGCAGCTGTATTATCAGATAAGGTTTCTACTCTCCTATAAATTATTCTTTTGGCATATCTTTTGCTTATGCTATTGCAGGAAAGATATTATATTTAGGCGGTGAATATATGAAAAGAAATATTATTATAACATTTATAATGATTGCAGCAATTTATGGCTGTGCAGCAAAACCTTATGATGATGTAATAAGTTCCATTCCATCATCTGGTTACAAATCAGAAATAGAAGCATATAAAATGCAGGAAGCAGAGATGAATAAACCAAACCCTTCCCTTTGGTCTGATGTTGGTTCAAGTGGCACAATATTTTTAGATTATAAAGCAAGAAGAATTGGTGATGTTGTAATTGTAAGAATTGAAGAAGATTCATCAGCATCAAACTCTACAAATAATACTGCATCAAAAACAACAACTTATAATGCAAACTTAACAGCAATGCTTGGACTTCCTACTAACCTTGGTGTTAATAACTTTCTTGGTTCAGGGGCAGCGTTACAGCCTACTATTGCAGCAACAACAGGCAACAGCCATCAAGGTCAGGGCACAAGTAATAAGGCAGATACTTTCACTGCAACTATTGCAGCAAGAATTGTAGATATTATGCCTTCTGGTAACTTAGTTATTGAAGGTAACAGGGAAATTATTATTGACCAGGAAAAACAAACTATTACATTAAAAGGTATAGTAAGGCAAAAAGATATAGATGCAACAAATACTGTATCATCAAGCGCTATAGCTGATGCCCAAATTACATATACTGGTGCAGGTGCATTATCTCAAGCTACTAAAAAAGGCTGGCTTGGTAAAGTGATAGATGTTATCTGGCCATTCTAAAAAAGAAATTTTTATTCACTTTTACATAAACTCATTTCTCACTTCATACCTGCTTAATATATATTAAGCAGGTATTTATAAACTTTTATTAAAAAATCCTTTACCTTACATCTCTCAGAACAAAGCGATGAGTCTTATAATGTTATGATTAGAAAATTATGATTAATAACTGCTACTTATTTTCCCTGATTACTTTACATGGGTTTCCAGCTGCTACAACATTTGCAGGTATTGATTTTGTTACAACACTTCCTGCCCCTATAACAGTATTTTCTCCTATCTCTACATTAGGGCATATTATACTTCCACCACCTATCCATACATTATTGCCTATTTTCACTTTGCCTGTAAATGTACGCCAGAATTTTTTGCCGTTTTCATCAATATAATATCTTTCTTTGCTGGTTACTGGGTGGTTGGCTGTATATATTTTAACATCAGGTCCTATCATAACATATTCCCCAATCTCTATAAACCCTGTATCTAAAAAGGAACAGTTATAATTTACAAATGAACCTTTTCCTAAAAATGTATGTATGCCGTAATCACAGTTAAAAGGTGCTAGTATATCTGCATCTTCTCCAAGAGAGCCTAACATTTCAGTTAATATTTCTCTATGTGTTTTTGCATCATTAAAATCAAGATTATTAAATTTAACAGTTAAATTTTTTGCTTTTGCCTGCTTTGCCCAGCACTCTTTATCTCTGCCGTCGTAATATTTACCTGCAAGTAATTTTTCATATTCTGTCATTGATAATACTCCTTTTTTAACTACTGCTTATATAAATTTTATTGATAATACAATACCTGATAATATAAAAGATTTGCCTAAAACTATCACTGATATTTTATTTACTGCATTTTATACGGTATATACTGTATTGAATTGTTTCTAAATCTTTGGCTGTTAATTTATATCCGTTTGTGCATTTTCCACTGACTGCATAATCGTTTTCAAAGTTAATAACTGCATATATTTTACCATCAGGAGAATATTGTACCGCCTTTCCCTGCTTTATACCATCTACAAAATCTAAAAACAGATACGGCTTGCCAGTTTCTTTATCAAATACTTTTAATGTACCGTTTATACTGCCGTTTTTAAAAGGTGATTCTTTATAACATATTCCGTTTTCTGTATATTCTCTTTCAAACCCGTCTTTTCTGCCTTCTTTATATACTCTTTCCAGTTTTAGTTTGCCACTGTGGTAATATTTTCTTGCTGTGCCCTCTTTAAAATCGTTTTTATAATTAATACGCGCATTTAATGTGCCGTCAATATAGTAATCTTTTCTAATACCTTCTATCTTATTATTTTTATATGGTATTTCTGATTCTACACCGCCTACTTCAAAATATATTTTTTCTATGCCCTCTATTTTATCATTTTTATATGGCGTTTCCCTTAACACTGCTCCGCTTGGAAAATATCTCCTTTCTATCCCTTCACGTCTGCTGTTTTTATAAGGCGTTACTTCTTCAATAAAATCTTCATAATAATAAAGGACTGCATTACCTTCTATTCTACCATTTTTTAGCGGATAATATATATTTCTGTTATCATAATTTTTAAGGCATGCTGTGCCATTAGTTGCTGCTGATTGATAAAGTTTTCCCTTTTTTAAATCTTTCAAATCTTTTTTTGTAATAATAAAATCACACTTTTCATTGGCTGATATTATTTCAGGCATGATAAAAACGAAAAAACACAATATAATGGTTAAATAAAATTTAGAGCAGTTCATCACTGCCCTTTATTATCATCATTTTTTATTAATACTGTGCCAAGAGAATCTATCTGAACATTATCTGCCACCTCTGTATGAGCTATAATATTCAGACTAGGGCAGTATTTTTCAACAAACCTTCTCATAGCAAAACGTATAGGCTGAGATACAAATAAAACTGGCGGTATACCTTTTGCAGTAACTTCCTCAGTTTTATCCATAAGCCCTGTTAATATTTTTCTTGCAGTTGCAGGGTCAATAACAATCTCTTTACCCTCATCTGATGGGTGCATACTTTTAATTATAAGCTGCTCTATTGGCTGAGGCAGTGCAAATACATAAAGTTTGCCGTCCTGAGCGAGTAGGCTTTCTGTAATTTGTTTACGCAGAGCAAAACGTACTTTTTCTGTTAAATATTCTATATCTTTATTCATAGTGCCATAAGTCGCAAGCGCCTCTAAAATAGTTTGCAGGTTTCTTATAGATACACGCTCTTTTAAAAGATTTTGTAATACCCTGTTTAAAGTACTTAAATCTAATATACCAGGCACAACATCTTCTACTATTTTTGGATGTTTTTCTTTTAATTTATCAAGTAAATCCTGAGTTTCCTGCCTACCTAATAATTCTGCTGCATTTTTCTTTATGACTTCTGTTAAATGGGTAGCAATAATCGTTGCAGGGTCTACAATAGTATATCCTGCTATTTCTGCCTTTTCTTTTTCTACTTCATCTACCCATTTTGCAGGCAGTCCAAAAGCTGGCTCTTTTGTAGGGATACCGCTGATATCGTCCATTGGTCCTGCTGGGTTCATTGCCATATACCTGTCAGGCATAACGTTACCTTTTGCTGTGCGGACACCTCTTAAAAGCACAACATATTCATCAGCATCAAGCTGCAAATTATCTCTAATTCTAACAGGCGGAACAATAAAACCCATTTCAAGAGCTATCTGACGCCTGATTGATTTTATTCTGTTTAAAAGAGTGCCACCCTGAGCCGCATCTACAAGAGGAATAATACCAAAGCCTATTTCAAGCTCCATAGTATCCATTTCAAGTAATTCTTTAACTTCTTCTTCCTCAGGTGCAGGTGGTTTTTCTTCTTCATTTTCAACATTTTCTTCTTCATCATCAGTAACGCCTTTTTTCTCTTTACGCATCATAAGATAACCAACGCCCACAGCAATTAAACCAAGAATAATAAAGGCAATTTTAGGCATACCAGGTATTATTGCAAAGAAAAGCAGAATACCACCTGTAATAAAAAGTATCCTTGCATGTGGGAAAAGCTGTTTTGTAAGCTGTTTTGCCAGTGAGCCTGAATCGTTGCCAGCCCTTGTAACAATAATACCTGCAGATGTAGAAATAATCAGTGCAGGAATCTGACCAACTAAACCATCACCAATAGTCAAGATAGTAAATACTTTTGCGGCCTCTGCAATAGGCATACCATATTGAAAAGCACCGATAGCAAGACCACCAATAATATTTATGGCTGTAATGATAAGACCTGCAACAGCATCACCGCGGACAAACTTAGAGGCACCATCCATACTTCCGTAAAAATCTGCTTCCCTTCTAACATCTTCCCTGCGTTTACGTGCCTCATCTTCGTTGATTATACCAGCGTTTAAGTCTGCATCAATAGCCATTTGCTTACCAGGCATAGCATCTAATGTGAAACGTGCTGCAACTTCTGCAACCCTGCCAGAACCTTTTGTAATAACCATAAAGTTAATTAAAACAAGTATGATAAATACTATAATACCTACAACGTAGTTACCACCTACCACAAACTGACCAAATGCACGGATAATTTCTCCTGCTGCATCTTCCCCCTCATGACCATGAAGAAGAATTGTCCTTGTAGTAGATACGTTTAAGGAAAGCCTGAAAAGTGTTGTTAAAAGCAAAACAAATGGAAATGATGAAAAATCAAGTGGACGTTCTGCATATAGTGAAACAAGTAAAATAATTACACTTAAAGATATACTTATGGTAAGAAAAAAATCTAAAAGGATAGATGGTATAGGTATAATCATTATAACAAGTATAAACATTACACCTACTGCCAAAGCAATATCTGTCTGCTTTGAAAGTTTTTTCATAATAGAAGAAGCTGTTACTTTTGGTTTTTGTTCTGCCATATTTATCCTTAAATGTAATTACTGTCATAAAATATAGTGTTATATACACCTTATCTTAGCTATTATACAAGTATTATATGATTTTTTCCACTATTTTTTATAAAAAAAGCGGGATACATTTATCCCGCCTTAAAATATTTATTGTAATTATTACATATTGTTTGTTTTAAACTGCTCTATTAATGATTTTAAACGTTCTGTTCTTTGCTGAATATGGCTTACAGTGTTATTTACTTCATTAACTGCTGCATTACTTTCTTCTATACCTGCTGCAATTACCTGAGCATTATCTACAACAGTCTGGATTGTTGCATACTGCTCTGAAACAGATTCTGCTACAGGGTTCATTGCTTGATAAAGAAGTGTAACATTTTCTACTGCCTTTTTAATTTCTGATGTTACATTTGTAATATTAGCTGTTCCTTCGTGAACGCTTGTAACAGATTTATTCATTGCATTTGATGCATTTTCTGCATCATGGAGCACTTCACCAATAATATTTTCAATTTCACCTGTTGCATGCTGAGTTCTTTCTGCAAGTTTACGCACTTCATCTGCTACTACTGCAAACCCTCTGCCTGCCTC
>DXAQ01000038.1 GCA_019116905.1 Candidatus Mucispirillum faecigallinarum
CACTGTTAGTGATAAAATAGTATTAACTGCGATGTGACTTGAATAAGTCAGCACCTTTAGATGCTGCAAGTGATATTGGCTTATAGCAAAAGTGCAAACTACCCGTTAAACGGGTAGTTTTGATTTATTAGATAGTTAAAATTAATTCCTTAAATAACTTATAACTTTTTAAAAAATTACCAGTAATACTTTCTATATGATAAACAAATAAATCAAGTACAGATAATTCATCATAAATATTTACTTTCAAATTTCTATATAATTCCTGATTAGCAAAAGCACGCAGCATAGTATTTACATAGCCCGTAGTAAAAAATGATTCAGCAGGAGCGCATTTTTGGCAGTAATAAAGCCCGTTATATAAAGCCCCCTGCTCTATTATTTTTTCACCGCAGCTGCTGCATTCAGAAAAATTAAACATGTGCCCAGTATTTTTTAAAAGAGCATATATGCTGAATAAATTAATCTTACTATATTCTGCTGTTTTATACTTTTGAAGAATAGTCCATATAACCCTGTCTTCCTGCTCTAATTCATAGAATTTATCAAAAATATCAAAATATAAACTAAGGCGCAGTGAAATTGCAGGAGTTGATGGATATTCTATATAGCTTGTATCAGGTCTAAAATTATAAAACTTATTTAAATCAGATGAATCTTTCTTTAAAAAGTCTATTTCACCTAATATAAAAGTCTGCACCCCGCCTTTACTTGAATAAGCTTTTGGCATAAAAAGTTTTATTTTGCCATAATCAAGCGTATAGGCAGAAGCTATTGCAGAATTATCTGCATACTTGCTTATTTTATATATTATACCATCAGTTAATACTCTTTCCATATTACATTATCATAAGCAGTATCATAGATATCAGGAAATATATAGTAAGCCCTGTTATATCATTTAATGCAGTAATAAACGGAGCTGATGCAATAGCTGGGTCAAACTTTAATTTCATTAAAGTAACAGGCACAATAGAACCTGTTAAAGATGCAAATAACATTGCTGAAAATATTGCAATACCTACTATAATTCCAATCTGAGCGCTGCCTTCCCATAATGGAGCAACAACACCTAAAAGTATACCTATCACTATACCCATTAATGCACCGACAGTTAATTCCTTTAAAATTACCCTGCTCCACTTACTTGTATCTATTTTGCCAAGAGCAACCCCTTGAATAATTACTGTTGCTGACTGGCTTCCTACATTACCACCCATAGCCATTACAATAGGCATAAATGTTACAAGTATTGCAAAATCTGATATTTTACCCTGAAAAAATGTTACAACAAGCCCTGCTATTATTTCACCAACAAATGTTATTAAAAGCCAAGGCAGGCGTGTACTTGCTACTTTATACGGGCTTTTATCAAACATCATATCGTTTTGAGTTAAACCAGCCATTGCATAAATATCTTCAGATGCCTGGTCTTTAATAATATCAATTACATCATCAATTGTAATGATACCGCATAGTTTATGCTGCTCATCAACAACAGGAAGTGCTAAAAAGTCATATTTTTCTACTAAACCTGCCACATATTCCTGGGTATCTGTAACAGAAACAGAAACAACATCTCTAATCATAATATCAGATAATTTTTTTTCAGGCGGATTAAGTATTAACTGCCTTAAAGATAATACACCAGCAAGTCTGTTTTCGCCATCTACAACATAAAGATAGAAAACCATCTCTAAATCTTCTGCCTTGTGTAAAAGTTTTGTAGCATCTTTTACAGAAGTATCCATGTGCAGTGCAAAAGCCGAAGTATTCATTATAGAGCCTGCACTGTCTTCTGGATAGTGCAGAAGTTCTTCCACATCTAATAATTCATCTTTA
This sequence comes from Candidatus Mucispirillum faecigallinarum, assembly GCA_019116905.1. Taxonomy (GTDB): domain Bacteria; phylum Chrysiogenota; class Deferribacteres; order Deferribacterales; family Mucispirillaceae; genus Mucispirillum; species Mucispirillum faecigallinarum. The sequence continues at coordinate 1,843 of DXAQ01000038.1, forward strand.
GAAATATACTGTAACAGGCTGTGCTGCTTTTCCTTTGATATAATCCGCAAAACATAAGAAGCATCATCGCTGTCCATTTCTGAAAGTAGTGCAGCAGCCTCCTGTGGAGTTAATTCTTCTATAATATTAACAATATCCACATCCTGCATTTCAAGAATTATTTTAGCAATTTTTGAACGGTCTTCTATAAAAGTCCATATTTTTTTTCTATCTAAATCAGATAAATTTGTAATTATCAATGCTAAATCAGCAGGATGAAGCTTATTAAGGAGCTTTTCTAAAGGCACTTTTGCATTTCGGCGTATAAGTTTTTTTACATTTTCAAGTTTTATACGCTCTTTTGAATCTAACATTTTTATCTCCTTATTTTTAATCTTAAATATATATATCATAACTAAAACTTTTTTTCAATGATACATTAAAAAATATAATTTTTATCTAAAAATATAAAATCTTATTATAAATATCTTGCTTTATTTAAAAAAAAGACTATAATAATCTTAAATAGAGTTACATAAACTCATAAATCTATAAGGAGGATTTTATGAATAAAGGCATTATGAAGTTTACATTTGCTGTTTTATTAGTTGCAGCATCATCAAATTTAGTAATGGCTCAGGAAAATGAAGATGGCCGCAGATATGGTAATTTCTGCTCATCTTGTCATGGAACAGCAGGAGCTGCTGTTGGTGATGCAATACCATCTATTGGTGGTCAGCACAAGGAATTTCTAGAAACATCAATGCTTGAAATGAAACCTGCCGTTGTTGATGGCAAAGAACAGGCACCTGCAAGGTATTCTACCCTTATGCAAATCTTTTTCAAAGGCTACACTAATGAAGAAATCAAAGCTATGGCAGACTGGTATTCAAGCAGACCATGGGTTCCAACAAGTGCACCTTTAAATCAAGACCTTATTAATAAAGGAAAAGCAAGTACACATTTAGAAACTTGTACTTCATGCCATGGCACAAATGGTAATAATGTTGAAGACGGCGGTATTCCTAGAATTGGAGGACAAACTCCACTTTATTTATATCACTCATTACTTGAATATAAAAATGATAAAAGAAATAAAGATGGCAGAGCTCCAGAAATGGATGTTGTAAAAGATATCAGTGATGAAGAATTAAGAGCATTAGCTGAATATTTTGCTTCACTTAGATAATTATGAGGTGCTGATATGAAACTTTCAAGAAGAAATTTTGTTAAAACAACAGCTGTTTCTGCAGCTTCATTGTCAATATTAGGTCTTGCTGGATGTAAAAAATCTACTACTGAAAATAATGCTGCTCAACCTGCAGCACAAAATACTCAATCTGCAACAGCTGCTGCCCCTAAAAAAGCTAGTAAAACAGTTGTTATTGCAGGTGGTGGCTATGGCGGTTCAACTGCTGCTAAATACTTAAAACTTCTAGACCCATCAGTTAATGTAATCCTTATAGATAGAAATGCAGACCATGTATCATGCGCTATGAGTAATGAAGTTATTTTTGGTTTAAGAGACATTAAAGAAATCACTATGCCATTAAACAGACTTGCTGAAAAATATGGTATAGAATTTAAACAGGCAGAGGTTACAGGGCTTGATGGTGAGAAAAAAATCTTAAAAACAAGTGCTGGCGATTTTGCTTATGATGTATTAATCGTTTCCCCAGGTATCAGCATGGATTATGACCCTGCTCTTAATTTTACTGCTGAAAGACAAAAAGAAATGCCACATGCATGGATTGCAGGACCACAAACTATGCAGTTAAAAGATATGGTTAGTAAAATTAAAGCTGGAGATACAGTAATATTTAGAACCCCTGTTGCTTTATACCGCTGCCCTCCTGGACCTTATGAAAGAGCATGCTTATATGGTAATGAAGCATTAAAAAAAGGTGCGAAAGTAGTTGTTCTTGACCCTAACCCTCAAATTATGAGTAAAAAACCATTATTTGAAGCTGCTTTCAAAGATTTATATAAAGATGTATTAACATATCATTCCGGCGTTGTAGTTACTGGTATTGATTATGATAAAAAAATTGTTAAAACAAATAAAGGCGATTTCCAAGGCACATTGATAAACTATGTTCCTGACCAAAAAGCAGGCGAACTTGTATTTACTCTTGGTCTTGTAGAACCAGGTAAAAAATGGGCTAGTGTAAACCCTAAATATTTTGAATCTACATTAATTAAAGATGTATATGTTATTGGTGATGCAATAGATTCAGGCCCTGTTACAGAAATGCCAAAATCTGGTACAATAGCTAATGCTACTGCAAAAGTTGTTGTTGAAAACTTAGTTCGTATCTTTAATGGAAAAGAACCAAAAGTACCAATTCTTGGTAATACATGTTACAGCCTTGTAAGTGAAAATGAAGGTATATGGATAGCAACATTATACGAATATGATGCTGCTAAAAATAAAATCGTAACAAGAAATGGTGCAAACGGTATTCCAAAAGCTGCATCAGTTGAAAATAGATTAAATGGACACAGCTGGGGTAATAATATCCTTTCTGATACATTTATGTAAAATATTATTCTCTGCATATTTATATATGCAGAGATTTTCACATTTAAATCATAATCTTTCCTTATTAATATCTGTCTTAAATTAGTTGTAAAAAAATCATTATTATAAATAAGTTATATTTTAAAATAAATATAAAAAATAATTTTAAAAATATATAAAGTAATAAATGACAAATCATATATTGTGTGGTATATTGTTAAATAATTATTTTAAGGTATATTATGGATAATAAGTTACAAGATAATTTACAGGATAATCTTTCTAATTTAGATGATGAAATATTAGACTTAAATATTGACCCTGTTACAGAATTAAATGACAGCTCATCAGAAGATGCAATGCAGCAGTATTTTAAGAATATATCTGCATACAAGCCATATAATCATGAAGAAGAAATGGAACTTGGAAGAAGAATACAACAGGGTGATAAAGATGCCTTGAAAAAATTAATACTTGCTAACTTAAAATTCGTTGTATCTATTGCAAATAAATATAAAACACAGGATGTTCCCCTTTTAGACTTAATAAATCAGGGCAATATTGGGCTTTTAGAAGCAGCAAAACGGTATGACCCTTCAAAAGGTACTAAATTTATTACTTATGCAGTATGGTGGATTAAACAGGCTATTATTCAGGCATTAAATGAGCAAGGCAGCACAGTGAAAATGCCAGTAAAACATACTACATATTTATATAAAATTAATTCAGCTACTGAAAAATTAACAAAAGAGATTGGCAGAGCACCTTCTGTTGAAGAAATCTCAAAAGCAACAGGAATATCTGTTGATGAAATTGAAGAAGTATTAATGGCATCAAAATCATATTTATCTCTTGATAATTATGTAGGCAGTGATGAAGATAAAACTTTTCTTGACTCAATAGAAGACGAAGACTCAAATGTGGAAAAAGCTATTATTGCAAAAACATTAAAATCATCTATTGATGAAATAATATCAAGTCTTGACCCTAGGGAAGCAGAAATTATTATGAAAAGATACGGGTTTGATGGCGGCAATCCTCAAACATTAGAGGAACTTGGCGAAAGTATGGGCGTTTCAAGAGAACGCGTAAGACAGCTTGAAAGCAGAGCTTTAGAAAAACTTAAAAAGAAAGCATTAAAAAAACGATTAAACGATTACTTAAACTAGCTGCTGGCTTAAAATACTTTATAAAAAGAAGTAAATTAATAAAGCAGTAATAATATTTACAATGTATAATGAAATTATTTGCTGTTTAAGTTTCATATAAGATAAGAAAACTTATATACAAACTGGAAAATAAAAACTGCCTGCATGATACATATCAAATTAATCATATATTTTCAACCTCATAATAAGTATGTTTTCTACTTATATAAATAATTATTATTATGTTACTATAAATCTTATCTCGTATTACAACATCAGAATATCATATCTGTTTATATTTTTTAATATTCATATCAAAATTATATTTTAAACTATTTAAATTCATATATTTATTACTTTAAATGTTCTTAAAATTATGCAGTGTATACTTTTGTATATGCTTTAATTTTTCCATTACTATAATAGTCTGCTGCTGTTTGTTTTACTGTAAGTTTCTTTTGATTAGATTCTGTTGTTATAACAAAACTTATTTACAATCATTTTTTAAAATATCTTATGATGATTCTAATCTGTTATTATATGCACTAATTATACAATCTGTAACTAAGACTAATAACACTATTTTCTCTTTTAAATAATACTCCCATTATAAAAAACTATGTAGCTGGAATATAAAGTATTAAAATATGAATTTGATAATAAATGCGTAATAATAAGATAAATTTAAAATTTAAAAATATGTAATATGAACTAATAATACACTAAAATATAAAAATCTAAAGGCTCATACAGCAAATATTATATAAAAAAAGCTGGTTTATTAAACCAGCTTTTAAATAGTATGTTATTTAATAATTATAAACTTATTTAGCATATTCTATGGCTCTTGATTCTCTAATAACCATAACTTTTATCTGACCTGGATAAGTTAATTCTTCTTCCACTTTTTTAGAAATATCTTTTGAAAGCACAACAAGACCATCATCATTTACCTTATCAGGCTCAACAATAATTCTTACTTCTCTGCCTGCCTGTATTGCAAATGATTTTGAAACACCTTCAAAAGATGATGCAACTTCTTCAAGCTGTTCTAATCGTTTAATGTAGCTTTCTAATACCTCACGTCTTGCTCCTGGACGTGATGCAGATATTGCATCACTTGCCTGCACAAGTATTGCCTCTATACATTTAAATTCTTCTTCACCATGGTGGCTTGCTATTGCATTTATAACTCGCCAGTCCTCTTTATTCTTTTTAGCAACTTCAACACCTATTGTTGTATGAGAACCTTCTGCCTCATAGTCAATAGCCTTACCTATATCATGTAAAAGACCTGCTCTTTTAGCAATTTTTGGGTCAAGACCTAATTCTGCAGCCATAATACCTGCAATAGTAGCAACCTCTATAGAATGGCCTAAAACATTCTGCCCATAACTTGTTCTATATTTAAGCCTGCCAACAAGTTTTAAAATTTCCTGGCTCATGTTATGGATACCTAAGTTAAAAACAGTTTCTTCACCAAGCTCTAATATATGCTTATCCATTTCCTGTCTGCTTTTTTGGTGCAGTTCTTCAATTCTTGCTGGATGTATTCTGCCATCAGTAATAAGTTTTTCAAGCGTTAATTTAGCAGTTTCCCTGCGAAATGGGTCATAACTTGATAATATTACTGCTTCCGGCGTATCATCAACAATTATATCTACACCAGTAATTGTTTCAAATGTTCTAATATTTCTACCTTCCCTGCCTATGATTCGCCCTTTCATTTCATCATTTGGCAGGTTTACAAGTGTTACTGTAATATCATTTGTAAATTCTGATGCACAGCGTTGAATTGCTGTAGAAATAATACTTCTTGCACGTTTTTCTGATTCGTTTTTTGCTTCTTCTTCTAATTCCCTGATAGTTCTGGCAGAATCTTTTTTAGCTTCATCAACCATTTGTTCAATAAGCATTTTTTTAGCTTCTTCACCAGTCATACAGGCAACACGTTCAACTTCTTTTATTAAATTTTGTTTAATTTCTTCATTTTTAGCCTTTAACACATCAATATCTTTCATGCGTTTATCATATTCCTGGTCTCTTTTAACAAGCTGTTCTTCTTTACGCAAAGCTGATTCCATTTTCTTTTCTAAAGATTCTTCTCTTGCTTCAAGTTTTCTTTCAATATGGCTTATATCTTTTTTCTTTTCTTTGATTTCTTTTTCTAAATCCTGACGGCCTTTAAATATAATTTCTTTTGATTCAAGTTTTGCCTCTTTTATAATTTCTTCGCCCTCTTTTTTAGCTTTTGAAATTATATCATCTGCAGTATTGTTTAATTTTTTGTTTTCTTCTTCCTTAACTTTTTTTGCAACCAAATAACCAACAGCAAGCCCTGCTAATATACAAACAAGACCAACTATAACATAATAGCTCATTATACCCTCCTTAAAATTATACGGTTTTCTGTAAATATCTCATCTACAGGCTTATCAAAAATTTCTGTTTCTATTTTGTCTATAACTTGAAACTCATAGGCAAAAGCTGATTTAATAAAAGTATTCTCTATTGATAAATACCTGTCGTAATAACCACCGCCATAGCCTATACGATTACATTCCTTATCAAAAGCAACCCCCGGTATACATATAATATCAGGATTTTCATGCAGCTCTCTACCACAAGGTTCTAGAATACCATATTTACCAGGTATTAGCTTATCAAAGCCTTCAAACTGCTTAAATACCATATTTTTACCAATTACAACAGGAAGATAAATCTGTTTTCCTGTATTAAAAAGTCTGCTGATTAGAGGCAGAGTATCCACCTCCTGTGCTATGGGATAATATAATAAGAAAATGTTTAAAAAAGAATATTTTTTATAAAAAGCATCAGTTATCTTTAATGATTTATTTTTTAATTCATCTATTGGATAACTATTCCTTAACACCTTTATTTTATTGCGAATATCTTGCTTATTCATAATCTTTTATATTTTGCCATAGATTATGCAATCTTTCTTTAATCTTTTGCTCAAAGCCAAAATTAGAAGGCTTGTAAAACACAAGATTATCATTCATATAGCGTTGTTTAGTAAAATTACCATAATCAAAAGGATATTTATACCCTTTTGGATTTTGCCTTATATTTTCCGGCACCACAGGGTCATGGTTTGATAAATAATCCATTGCCTGATGATAACCATTATAGCTTCTGTTACTTTTTGGGCATGAGGCAAGGAAAGTAACAGCATGGGCTAGAATAATATACCCTTCCGGCACCCCCACATTCATAAATGAATTATAACAGGCATTTACAAAAATTTGCCCGTCTGGAAATGCATTGCCAATATCTTCTGAAGCAGAAATCATTAACCGCCTAAATACTGCCTCAGGAGCAACCCCATTTTTAATTAATTTAAAACACCATAATAATGCAGCATCAGGGTCGCTTCCTCTGACACTTTTTATCATAGCAGATAAAATATCATAATATTCGTCATCTGAGAATTGATTAACAGGCATAATACTTTCTATTTCCTTAGTAGAAAGGTATAAAGTATCGTTCTGTCTTTGTCCTGTCAGGGCTGATATTTCAAGTAGATTTAAAAACCTTCTGCAATCCCCTTGAGATAATGAAATAATATGTTTTAATGCACCATTTTCTTCTACATGAGAAACATTTTGCATCTTTTTTATATACTCAACAGCTCTTAAATACTGCTTTTCCAAAGCATCATCGCTTAATGCCTTGAATTTAAACATAATACTTCTTGAACGCAAAGCAGGAACTAAATTGAAATACGGATTTTCAGCAGATGCACCAATCAACTTGACTTTTCTATCATCAATTAGTTTTAAAAGAATATCCTGCTGAGATTTATTGTATCTATGAATTTCATCTATAAAAACTATTATATTTTTTTCAAATACAGCTTGTTCTGCTATCTTTTTTAAATCAGCTGCACCACTAACAGCAGCATGGATTTTATATACAGGGCAGCCCATAGACTTTCCTGCCACTTCTGCCATACTTGTCTTGCCTGTTCCTGGTGGACCAACAAACATAATAGAGTCAAAAGATGCGCTTTCTATTAACGATATTAACAGCGAATCAGGACTAGTTAAATGCTCCTGACCAATTATATCATCAAATGTATGCGGACGCATTGCATCAGCTAAATTCATTAAAAATTAATCCGATAAATCTATAAAAATCCGTGTTTTAGTCAAACAACGAAATTATTTTTTAACCCCCGCATGTGCCGTTCACCACTGACACTGTAGCCTGTTGTAAACAGGCGCCGCTCTGTGCTGCTTTAGGCTTTCGGATGCAAGTCCGACCTGCACACCACAACATGCATCACGACAAATAATTTAATAGTGTTGGCTCCAGAATGTCAAAAAGTTACACAAACACCGCAGGGGATTATTTATTTTCTAATTTAATAAGCATATCATCAATCCTGTTATCTATATCTGAATAACAGGAGATTGTTTCTTTAAGCTGTTTATTTTCAAGCAGCAATTTATATGCCACACTAACAGCAACTTTTATATCAGACCTAAGCTGCGTTTTTTTCCCAAGTTCATCCATCATTTCATTAAGCTCCTGAGCAATATCTGAATAATACTGCTCTTGACCTTTTGGAACATTAAGCAGTAAATTCTGCCCTAAAACTTTTAATTCCATATA
>DXAQ01000039.1 GCA_019116905.1 Candidatus Mucispirillum faecigallinarum
AAACAATGTGGCATATAGACTGCAAAAATAATAAAGTCCTTTTTACAGGCGGTATATTTGAAAGGGCATATATATTAGAAAAACATATATATGATAAAAAAAGTAAAGAATACATAATAAATATATCAGGAGAAGAAGAAGGAATATTAGTAAGTTATACTTTAAAAATAAAATATATTGATAATGATAAAGCATATATTTATGGATATTATAACGAAGAATTAAAAGATATATACACTAATACGCCGGATAAATATAAATTAATCAGCAAATAGTCTTTATAAACCCTAAAAAATCTTTCTTTTTTATAAAAATGCTTGTAATATAAATATATCTATGCTATATACTTAACTTTTGGAGGTGCCAAATGGCAATAGATAAAAATAAGAAACAGTCAGTTATTGACAGTTACAAACAACATGAAGGAGATACAGGTTCTCCAGAAGTGCAGGTTGCACTGCTTACTGCTCGTATTGAGTATTTAAATGACCACTTTCAATCACACCCAAAAGACCACCATTCTCGCCGTGGTTTACTTATGTTAGTTGGTAAAAGACGTAAACTTTTAGATTACCTTAAAAAGAAAAGTTTCCCACGTTATCGTGCTTTAATTGAGTCACTAGGCATAAGGAAGTAATTAAATGGAAAAAAATATTCATTCCTATGAAATAAGCTTGCCAGGTTGTGCTGAGCCTATTATTTTTGAAACAGGTTGGAAAGCAAAACAGGCTAACGGAAGTATTTGGATAAAACAAGGTGGCACAGTAGTATTAGTAACTGCTGTTGCAGGTAAAGCACCTGAAGCTTATCAAGATTTTTTCCCTCTTACTGTTAACTATGTTGAAAAAATGTATTCTGTTGGGAAAATTCCGGGTGGATATGTTAAAAGAGAAACTAAACCAAGCGACAGGGAAACTCTTATCTCTCGCTTAATAGACCGTCCTTTACGTCCTTTATTTGATGACGGTTTTCGTAATGAGACTCAGGTGGTGGCTACAGTTTTGTCGGCTGATGGTATTGGTCTGCCTGATATTCTGGCTTTAAATGCTGCTAGTGCTGCATTGATGATTTCCGACATACCTTTTAGTATGGCAGTTGGCGGAGTTCGTATTGGTAAACTTAATGGGGAGTTAATAGTTAACCCACCTGTTGAGCTGCATGAAAAACTTTCTATGAATATAGTTGTTGCAGGAACGAAAGACGCTATTGCAATGGTAGAAGCCGGTATGAACGGCGTAACTGAAGAAGAAGTTGTAGAAGCTCTTGAATATGGTCATGAGCAGATAAAAAAACTTGTCGAAGTTCAGGAAAGAATGGCTGCAGAGATTGGCAAACCACAAATGGAATATACTGATTTCTCATTACCAAAAGATTTAGTTCAGCAGGCATACGATAAATTTGGTGCAGCTTTTAAAGATGCTTTTGCAGTAAAAGGCAAACTTGAATCCTATGAAGCTATTGACAAGGTTAAAGAAGATTATTTGGCCTATGTTGTAGAAACTCGCGGTGAAGATGAGTTTGAAGCAAACAAAGGAATTTATAAAGATATTGCAAAAGAAGTAGAAAAAATTGTTTTCAGAAACTCTCTTGTTAAAACTCATAAAAGGGCAGACGGCAGGGCGTTAGATGAAATAAGACCAATTGATATTGAAGTTGGCGTTCTTCCTATGGCTCACGGTTCAGCACTTTTTACAAGAGGCGAAACTCAGGCATTAGTTGTTGCTACTCTTGGCTCTAAAAATGACAGCCAGACACTTGAAAGTATAGAAGGTGTAAGCAATAAATCATTTATGCTGCAGTATAACTTCCCACCATTTTCTGTTGGTGAAGTTGGAAGAATAGGTGCCCCAGGCAGACGTGAAATCGGTCATGGTGCGTTAGCTGAACGTGCTTTATCAGCAGTTGTGCCAAATGACAGCAGTTTCCCATATACTGTAAGGGTAGTTTCTGAAATATTAGAATCAAATGGTTCATCATCTATGGCAACAGTATGCGGTGGTGCATTATCTATGATGGATGCAGGCCTGCAGATTACTGCTCCTGTGGCAGGTGTTGCTATGGGCTTAGTAATGGAAGAAGACGGCGATTACGTTATTTTAACAGACATTATGGGGCTTGAAGACCATTTAGGTGATATGGACTTTAAAGTGGCAGGTACAGAAACTGGTATTACTGCACTGCAAATGGATATTAAAATTAAAGGCTTATCAAAAGAGATTTTAACAAAAGCGTTAGCTCAGGCAAAAGAAGGCAGGCTTTTTATTTTAAATAAATATAAAGAAGTTCTTCCAGAGCCTAGAAAAGATTTAAATCCTAATGCGCCACGCGTATTTACAATGAATATTAACCCTGATAAAACTGGTGCTTTAATAGGACCGCAGGGTAAAAATATTAAAGCAATTGTTGAAGCAACAGGGGCAAGTATTGATATACTTGACGGCGGTATTGTAAATATTTTTGGTAAAAATCAGGCAACTATTGATAATGCTGTTAATATGATTGAGGCAACTATTGCAGAGGCTGTGGTTGGTAAAACATATACTGCTACTGTTAAAAAAGTTATGGAATATGGTGCATTTGTAGAAATTCTTCCAGGTCTTGAAGGTCTTTTACACGTTTCTCAATATGCTCATGAAAGAATACCTTCTATTGCAGACTATTTAAAAGTAGGCGATAAAGTAGATGTTATGTACATGGGTAAAGACAGAAACGGCAGAATGGAGCTTTCAAGAAAAGCACTTTTACCAAAACCAGAAAAGAAAGAACAGTCTGAAGAAAATTAATAAATCAGCCCCTTTTATATAAAAGGGGCTTTTTCATTTTTATTTTTCAATAAATTTTAAATCACCAATCCTTAATTCTTTGCCAGTTATATTTATTTTGCTTGATGCCTGCAGGCTTTTTAAATAGTCTTCTTCTATTTTCATTTTTTTATCCTGCCCAGCCATTCTTGTTCTTCCTATATCTTTCATCATTATTTGGTTATTTATTACTTCTATTGTGCCAAAATATGTATTTACTCCTGCAAAACCGCTGAACCTGTTGCCTGATATAGTTATTGTAATATCTGTATTTTTATAAGGTGCTGTTAAATGATATGTTTTGCCGTTAGCATTTTTTAAGATAGTATTTATATCCATTCTGCTTTGGCAAGATGAAACAAAAATAAATATTGATATTATTAATAAAATTTTTTTCATTTATATACTCCATTTTTTATTATAATTATAACTTAACTTTTTTTAAATACAATCTATTTCTTTAATAAATAAAGTTATTCTAAAAAATATTCAATAATTAATGAATTTACTTGATTTTTTTATAATTATGCTAGATAATACTTTTTATATCGTTTTACATATATGGGTAGTTATGGATATAGTGAATATAAATATTATTGCAGAAGAAGATTATTTAATACCAGCTTATGAAACGGCAGGTGCTGCTGGTGCTGATTTAAAGTCTAAGGAAGATGGTATTTTAAATCCAGGGGAAAGAAGACTTATTAAAACAGGTGTATTTATTGAACTTCCTTTAGGGTATGAAGCACAGGTCAGGCCTAGAAGCGGTCTTGCTTTAAAACACGGTATAACAATGCTTAATACTCCTGGCACAATTGATTGTGATTACAGGGGAGAAATAGGTGTTATTATGATTAACCATGGCAGTGAACCTTTTACATATAAAAAAGGTGATAGAATAGCTCAGCTTGTAATAGCCCGATACAGCAGGGCAGAATTTATTCCCTGCACATCTTTAACAGAAACAGAAAGAGGTGCAGGCGGATTTGGTCATACAGGAAAATAAATTATTTACATAAATTTCTTAAATTTGGAGGAAGAATGAACATTCGTGAGTATGAAGTAAAAGTGCAGCTCCCAAAAGAGCTGAAGCCGTTAGAAACAATGGCTTATAACCTATGGTTTGCATGGAACTCTCCTGCAACAGCTCTTTATAAACATATAAATGCTAAGCTGTGGGATGAATCTGAACATAATCCCCTTGCAATTATATCATCACTTACTTTGGAAGATTGTCAAAAATTAATTGATGATGATGTATTTATGGCAAGCTTAAATGATGTTTACCAGACTTTTGAGCAGTATATGTCTCTGCCACGCTGGTTTAATAAAGCCCATAAAAATGCATCAGATATGCTTGTTGCATATTTTTCAGCAGAATATGGTATCCATGAATCAGTTCAGCTTTATTCTGGCGGTTTAGGTATTTTATCTGGGGACCACTGTAAATCAACTTCTGATATGGGTATTCCACTTGTAGCTGTTGGTTTATTATATAGAAACGGTTATTTTCACCAATATATGAGCTCAGACGGCTGGCAGCAGGAAAGATATCCATACAATGAATTTTATCTTATGCCGCTTACAAGGGCAACTGATAAAAATGGCAAAGATATTGTTCTTGATATGAAAATCGGCGACAGAAATGTTAAAATCAGAGTATGGAAATTAAAAGTAGGTTTAATGGAAATCGTGCTTTTAGATACAGATGTGCCAGAAAACCATCCAGATGATAGAATTATTACAGGTAAACTTTATGACGGGGACAGCAATATGCGTATCCGTCAGGAAATCGTTTTAGGTGTTGCAGGTGTAAGAGCATTAGCAGCATTAGGCTTAAAACCAACTGTATATCATTTAAATGAAGGCCACCCAGCTTTTGTTTCAATAGAGCGTTTAAAACAGCTTATTGAACAGGGTATAGATTTCCGTCTTGCTACAGAAATTGTCCGTAAAAGCACTCTTTTTACTACTCACACTCCAGTTCCTGCTGGGTTTGATGTTTTCAGTATTGAGCAAATCAAACAATATTTAAGCGGTATATATGAACCTGTTGGTATTAACTTAAATATGCTTATGAGTTTTGGAAGAAAAGATAGAAGTAATACTAATGAGCCATTTAATATGGCAGTATGTGGTATTAACTTATCTACATATCGTAATGGTGTAAGTAAACTTCATGGTGAAGTAAGCAGGGAAATGTTTCATTCTATGTGGTCTCAGGCTATTTTATCACAGGTGCCAATAGGCCATGTTACAAATGGTGTGCATCTTCCAACATTTATGTCAAGCGAAATGAAACATATTCTTTCCCGCTATATTTCAGAAGACTGGGCATCTAAACCTTATGATTTTGATATGTGGGAAAAAGTTAATAATATACCTGATAACGTTTTATTTGAATTAAAACATAACCAAAGGGAACGTTTAGTATCTTTTATCCGCAGAACAACAAAAGAAACTATCCGTAAAAATGGCGGCAGTGCAAGCGAATTATTAGCTGCAGAAGATATTTTAAATCCTAATGCTTTAACAATAGGGTTTGCAAGAAGGTTTGCTACGTATAAACGCGGCTATCTGCTTTTTATGGACGAAGAAAGGTTAAAAAGACTTTTCAGCAACCCTGAAAGACCTATTCAGTTTATTATTGCTGGTAAAGCTCACCCTAAAGATAATGAAGGTAAAGAAATTATCAAAAAAATCATACATATAGCTAAAAAACCAGAGTTCCGTAAACATATTGTATTTATTGAGGACTATGATATTGAAGTAGCTCGCTATATGACTCGTGGTGTCGATATATGGCTTAATAACCCACGCAGACCTATGGAGGCTTCTGGTACATCTGGTATGAAAGCCAGTGCCAATGGTGCATTAAACTTATCTATATTAGACGGCTGGTGGGACGAAGGCTTTAACGGTAAAAACGGCTGGTCAATCGGTGCTGGGGAAGAATACCCAGATAGCGGCTACCAAGACTATGTTGAAAGTATGGAAATATATAATACTCTTGAAAAAGATATTATCCCAGTATTCTATGCAAAAGATAATTCTGGTATGCCTAGGGAATGGCTTAAAATGGTAAAAGAAAATTTAAGAACAGTGCCAAGCTATTTCAATACATCAAGAATGCTTATGGATTATGCTAACCAGTATTATGTGCCACTTCATGAACTGCAGAAAGAATTTAATGCAAATAACCATGAAGAAGCGAAAAAATATCTTGACTGGTATGGCCAAATATTAGACAGGTGGGACGGTGTATCTTTTATCAGCTCTGATATAGATGCTCCAAATGGTTTTATACCTGGTGAAACAGTTAAATTTAATGCGCAGATTAATACAAACGGCACAGCAGGCGAACATTTAGGCGTATTTGCTGTTGTAGAATATGATGGTGAAAGCGGCAGCTTAAAAGACCCTGTATTTATTCGCTTAAATCAGGAAAAAAGCAGCGATACATTCAGCGCATCATATCAGTTAACTCGTTCAGGAAAATTAAAAGTTGGATTTTTAGTAACACCTTTCCACAGGTTCTTAAAAAATCCATTTGAGTTAAATAAAGCTAAATGGGCTTAGTATGAGTGAAAAATTATATTTACCATATTCTGATGGCTGCTTTGTATGCGGCCACAGTAATATTCATGGTTTGCAGGTGCAGTTTTATGTGCAGGATAACAGTGTAAAGGTGGATTTAAATTTTGCTCCGCATTTTAACAGTTTTCCTCATATTACTCATGGAGGTATATTGTCATCTATACTTGATGAGGCAATGGGTTGGTCTGCTTTTATATTTTCTGATATAGAAACATTTCTTTTTACAAGAGAGTTAAATGTTACCTATAAAAGAAATGCACCAATAGGAGTGCCTTTAATATTAACGGCAGAGTTTGTTGGAGCAGAACGCGGCGGAATGTTTTCTACCAAGGGAAAGATTACTGATTTAGATGGCAAAATAATTACTGCCTCAAAAGGTTTATTTTTCCCAACTTCAAAAGAAAAAATGGCAGAAACTATACCACATCTTTCTTTTTTAGATGGTTATACATACCATCCGAAAGCGGTAAAATACTGTAAAATTGAAAAATAAATATTTTATCAGCCCGTTTTAAGCGGGCTTTAATTTTATCAACAGGAGTTGTTTTATATAATGGTATATTATACAGAGATTTTAAACAGGTTTGATTTTGCAGCATCTGATATGGAATATATTAATTCTGTAAAAGAAGAAATGCAGCAGTATGAACAAGCTTTTATTAAAGATGTACTAAATTATTTACAAAAAGATGCGCAGTTTACAGCAGAATATGGAAAAATCGGTGATAAGCTAAATACTGACAGGCTTAAAAGCTGGTATAATGCTTTAATTGCTGGTAAACTTAACAGCTCATTTAGTGAGTTTGTAAGTGAATTTAATCTTCACCAGACACCAAAAGGTGCGTTTTCTGGTGAACGTATTGCAGAGCTTTTTAGTTATATACGTATATGGGTTCAAAATAAACTTTTGGAAACAGCAGAATGTGAATGGGATTATAAAGGTATCCTGCAGGCATATACAAAAGTTATAAATGCGGCAGTATATATAACTATGAATTCTTATGTACCAAGGGATAAATCTACAAGCCATACATCTAAAATGAAAAATAAAATACTTGTATGGGCAGAAAAAGCATCACTTATAACCCACTCTATGCTTTTAGTCTTTTTAATGATAATGACTGTTGCAGGGGTTGGATTTTTTATATGGAGCCTGTGGGATTTAAAAGATGTGGCTCCTGATAAGCTTTTCGTTACTGCACTTGGCTCACTGCTTGTTTTATGGGTATTAATTGAATTGATTAACTCTGAAATACAAATGCTTAAAGGCGATAAGTTTAAAATCAGTATTTTTGTAGGGGTTGTATTAATTGCTTTTATTCGTGAAGTATTGATTATGACATTAAAACATGATGCAAGCAACACAAAAACAATGATATTAATGCTGGGCGGTATATTAGTGCTTGGTGTTACATACTGGATGCTTGCAAAATCAGAAGACAGAGCAAAACATTAATATCTTGGCGGTATCAGCTTAAAACTAATACCGCTTTTTTTATTACATATTATTTAAATTAATAAATGCCTGCAGATAAATTTTTATTACTTTTTTCAGCTTATCTAAATCTAAATATTCATCCTGTTTATGAGCCATTTCTTCATCATCTGCAAAATTTGCACCAAATGAAAGAGAGTTTTCAATCATAGTGCAGTAAGTTCTGCCGCCTATTGCAACAGGTTCACTTTTATCATTTGTAACAGACTGGTATGCTTTTAGTAACTCCTGTAAATATGGGTTACTTTTTTCAATATAAAGTGGCGGAATATGTTTACTAATTTGAGTAAGCATCATCATTTTTTCAGCCAAAATATTAATTTTATTTTCTATTTTAGAGCTTTTTAATGTAACAGGGTAGCGTATATCAAATTTCAGTGTTAAATCTTCTGTTTTATAACGCAAAAGACCAAGATTTATAGTTAATGCACCAGAAATATCATCATGGCAGTTAATGCCTAAGTTTCTGCCGTCGCTTTCATCATTTAAAAGGTATGCAATATGTCTTATCCAAAGCATAAGTTCCCAAGAGCCGTAATCAAGAGAAGGGTGGGCAAGTATACGCAGCAGTTTATACATTGCATTAACACCTTTTTCTGGGTTCATTGCATGGGCTGCCTTACCTGTTGTTTTAACCTGCAAATATTCATCTCTATAATAATCTATTTCTAATTCATCACCAGCAATTTCTTCAAGCTGTCTTTTTATTTTTGCAGTATCGCCGCCAAAATAAGCATAAGCTGTATCAGGCACAACATTAACCCTTTCGCCGCATGTAAGCCCTAATAATTTTATAGGCTCAAACCCCTGTAAAGGAAAATCACGTTTCATAGTAACCTGCATTTGACCTTTTTCAGCATAAACAGCTGGGAAATTCGCATCAGGAGAAAATGAAAAAACAGGTATTTCTTCTGTTTCTTTATATCTTGCAAGGCAGCGCATAGATGTTTCTTCATCGCCACCTGCGATTATTCTAAACCGTTTATTAAGTTTTAATCCAGAATCTTTTAATATTTTAAGTGCAGTGTATGCTGCAATTAATGGGCCTTTATCATCAATTGCACCTCTGCCATATATTTTATTATCATGGATTTCTGCTGTAAAAGGTGGATATGTCCATAATTCTTCATTACCAGCAGGAACTGTATCTAAATGAGCTAGGACGCCAATTAAATCACCACTGCCACATTCAGCAAAACATGCATAATTATTAATATTTTTTATTGTAAAACCATCACTTTCAGCTATGGATAAAAATTTATTTATACATTCAGATACACCTTTGCCAAAAGGGTTTTTATTATCTGCAGTATTTTTATCATACTGAGAATTTATTTTAATTAATTCCTTTATATCTTTTACTGCCTTATCAAAATAATTTTCAACTAATTTATCAATATTTTCCATAGAAACACCAATTAAAAAAATTATTTTTACATTATATACATATTATTTATTTTTTCAACTATTATAGTGCTAAATCTTGACAAAAGTATTAAATTTAAAAGTATATAATTTATATAGGAGTTAGTATGTTTAAAATTAAAAATCTATTATTTCTTATTCTTATCACAGGCATAATGTTTATGTATGGCTGTGCAGACAATCTAAAAGACACATCACAATATTCTTCAGTAGATAATTCAAACAACAGCACAGATACTGATACAGGGGATAATCAGGGCAGCGGCGATAATACAGGAACAGATACAGGGAATAATCAGGGCAACGGCGATAATGCAGGAACAGATACAGGGGATAACCAAGGCAGCGGTGATAATACAGGAACTGATACTGGCGACAACCAAGGCAGTGGTGATAATACAGGAACAGATACAGGCGATAACCAAGGCAGTGGCGATAATACAGGAACAGATACA
>DXAQ01000040.1 GCA_019116905.1 Candidatus Mucispirillum faecigallinarum
TATTTACCTTTTTTATCTCTATTTTACATTTTAAAGGTATGCCGCATGATAATATTATTTGAAAAAGTAAATCTTCTTCACTTCTATCTGCTTTTATATAAGATATAGTTTTGCTTATATCCTGCTGAGAAAATTTCTCTGCTTCATAATACACATCTTCCATATTAGAGCTGTCCAACTTAAATACACGGAAACCTGTATCTATATTTGCATTAGGATAATCTTTCTTTATCTTTTCCCCTGCCCTGCGTATCCTTTCCTTACCTATTTCACATATTGTATTATACCCTGCTTTTCTTGCTTCGCTATCTTCTGGTGTTTCTGCTGGTAACTGCACCATTATATATTTTCTATTTCCACCGTCTTCTGCATTAAGCTGCATAACAGCATGGGCAGTAGTGGCAGAACCTGAAAAGAAATCAAGGATAATAGAATCTTTATCACTATATAAACTAATTCCCCTTTTTATTAGTTCTATTGTTTTAGAATAATCAAATACATGTATATTATCAAATAATATCTTTAATTCTTTTGTAGCATCTTGACTATGTCCTACATCTGAATATTTCCATATAGACATAGGTGTAACACTATTTTTTACATCTTTTAGAAATCTTTTATATCTTGGAACACCATTACCATCTTCTCCAAACCATACACGATTATCTTTCAACATTTCAAAATATTTATCTTTTGAAACTCTCCAACTTCTTCCATTTGGTGGTAAACAACTTCTACCGCTTGGAGTAATTATTTCATATATATTACTTTCTACTGCTGGACCAACTGAAAAATTATCAGAAGTCCATGGTCCTCTTGGGTCATTATCTGGGTTGCTATATCTGTCGTTTGTTTCTTGACTACGTGATAAACCATTACATACACTTAATTCTATATTTTTAGAGTAGAATAACAAATAATCATGGCTAACTGAAAAATGCTTTTTAAGATTTACGGGAGCAAATGCTCGTTCCCATACTATTTGTGCTATAAAATTTCTTTCCCCAAATATTTCATCACATATTTTTCTTAAATTGCTTACTTCATTATCATCAATACTTATAAATATTACGCCGTCATCAGATAATAAATCCCTTGCCATTTTAAGACGTGGATACATCATATTTAGCCAGTCTGTATGAAACCTGCCATTTGCTTCTGTATTTTCAAAAAGCCTGTTGCCTTCTTCATCAAACTGACCACTCATTTCTTTATATTCTTCTTTATTTATATAAAAATTATCCTGATATACAAAATCCTTACCTGTGTTATAAGGTGGGTCAATATATATCATTTTTATTTGTCCCATATATGTATTTCTTAAAAGTTTTAATACTTCTAAGTTATCGCCCTCTATATATAAGTTTTCTGTATTATCAAAATCTTTACTTTCTTCTTTGCAGGCTCTTAATGTATTTCTTGTGGGAGTGTTAGCTAAAACTACACTTTTTCTTTTATCTGGCCATGTGAAATTATAGCGTTCTTCGTTACCCTCTAATACATAAGCATTTATTTCCTGCTTTAATTTTTCTACATCAATTGCTCGTTCTACCCTGTCATTAACAATAGTTTCTGTTACCACATTTGGAAAAAGTGATGCTAATTTTTCAAAATTTTCATCTGCAATATTGCTGCTTTCAAGTTTTATTTTATCCATTTTTTAGCTGCTCCAATTCTTTTTTTAATCTATTATATTCTTCAAATAATTCCCGCTTTTTTAAAGGCTGTTTTTCTTTACGCATTTTGTTATTAAGCTTTTCCACTTTTAAAGCTAGGGCTTCATAAGCACTGTTTTTTTGCACCTGCTCTTTTAATGTTTTGCCCTGCTCCACATTGATATTAAAAATATCTATTATAAGGTTATCCCATACTTTTGATAAATCAAGCCCTTTTAATTCTAATATTATGTCATTACTTAATTTATCAGTAGTTAAAACCTTTTCTTTATATACTGATACTTGAAAATATGCACCATAATCTAAAACAAATATTATATTCTGATTTGTATTTTTTGAAAAATATTCTATTAATTTATTTGTAAAATTTTCACTTTTTAGTAAAAACTGCATTACATATATGGTTTTTACTTCTTTGCCTGCTGAAATATGGGTGGTGGTTTCTGATATTTCATTAATTATAAAGCATTTTGATACTTCATTATCAAAAGTTTTAAAGCTGTCCTTTTGTGTAAGCATCTTTTTTATTTTCTGCTTTGAAACCATTACTTTTATTTCAGTAGATTTTGGAAGTATCAGCATAATAGATTACCCTATACCACAGCTATAAAGCAGATTAATTCAAAATCATCAATACCAGTAATATTTTCTTTTATAAAACTTACCGGCCTGCCCTTTAAAAAACTTTCCACATTGCTTTCTTCCTGCACACTTACCATGCTTTCTATACTGCCTGTTAAAAGAGATGAATATTTTGCCATATTTTTGCCATCTTGCGTATCTGTATTAAATATATGGCATGCCCGCCTGTCTATCTCTTTACCTTTGCACATATAGCGGACCACATCTAAAAGCTCTTTTGGCTGCAAATGGTTATATAAAAGCGAGCCGTCCTCTAATATATATACCATATAAAATGGATGCAGCCTGTTTCTGCCCTGTATATTTATATCGTTTACCCTGTTTTTTAAGATATATATTGCTCCCCTTTTAAATTCTTCACCTGCCTGCACAACTGCGTGCATACCATAAGGAGCATGCTCTATATCGTTATGGGTTTTCATGTAATCTAATAAATCAAGACGAAATTCATTTAAGCCTAAATCCATAATAGATACACCGCCTGTCATATCCTCTATATCTACTATCTCATTTTTTAACCGTTCCAGCTGTAAACGCCTGTATTCTAAATCACCTTTTTCATTTTCATTTATTAAATCATCATCACCTGTGGCAGTCATAACAGATATTCGCATACGGGTTTCTACCGTTGCTTTTAAATTAATATATTCATCTAAATTAATATCAGGCCAGAAATTAACCAGCTGAATACACTCATTTTTTGAGCCTATCCTGTCTATCCTGCCAAAACGCTGGATAATGCGAACAGGGTTCCAGTGGATGTCGTAATTTATTAAATAATCACAGTCCTGCAGGTTCTGACCTTCTGATATACAGTCCGTTGCAATAAGTATATCTATATCTTCCTTTGAATTTGGTGAGATAATATCACGCTCTTTTGAAATAGGAGAAAAATTCATTAATATACTGCTGAAATCTGATTTTATACCTTTGGCAGTTGATGTGCACTGGTTTGAACCTGAAACTATACCTGTATTTAAGCCGTATTTTGCTTTTACTTCTTTACTGATATTATTATATAAATATTCCGCTGTATCTGCAAAAGCTGTAAAGATTAATATTTTCTTATTATAAGCATTTATTGGGTTATTTATTTTATCATCTATCATGCTTTTAAGCATACTTAACTTACTGTCATGCTCCGGAGTTATGCTTGATAATTTACTGTATAGATTTTCTAAAAATACTTTATCTGATAGTAAATCCTGACGCCATGTAATATAATCCATATCACTTAATTTAATATTAAATGATTTCTCAGATATTAAAAAATCAGTATTTTTATCATCTTCATCTAAATCGTTATTTACTATTTCCACCACATCTATATTATCTAAGGCAGAATTAGTTTCATAATTATTAATATGACGAACAGCCTCATCTATTAAATCCATTATCCGCTTTAATGTGAGCCTGAAAGAATAAACTGAACTTTCTAAACGCTTTAAAAGGTTTATCGCCATTAACTTTTGGACACCCTTCTCTCTGCCCCGCATGGTCAGGTTTACACCCTTTGTGTTTGCAAGCTCCTCATAATAATCTATTTTAGATGGATGTATAAAAAATGACGGCGTATATATACTTAAATTTAACCTGCTTAAAGTATCATATATTTCACTGTAATTTATAATATTCTTTAAATCAGTCAGCTTAGGCATTAAAGCCTTAGGTTTAAGCCTTTTTGGAAACTTTCCAATATCTGCCATATTATATCTGTTTGCTATATGCTTTCTTGAACGGGCTATTGTTACACTGTCTAATAACTCAAAAAAATCATTGTCAAGCATATCTAATAAATTAGCAGTAGTCCTTTCCTCAGGCGGATTTTTACTCCATTTATTAAAAGCTGCCTGGGCAGAACGAAATATATCATCAATATTTCTTTCCGTCTTTAACCTGCTGTTTATAAAAGCAGTATCTCCCTCATAAGCTAAGGCAAGCTGATTCTTTAAATCTATAAACCTGTTGTTTACTGGCGTTGCTGATAACATCAATACTTTTGTTTTAACACCAGCTTTAATGATTTTCCTCATTAAAGTAGTATATCTATTCTGCTTATCATCATCTACCAGGTTGCCACCATTCCTAAAATTATGGCTCTCATCTATTACTACTAAATCATAATTACCCCAGTTTACACGGCTTAAATCTAACCCGTTAGACATACCACCATTGCGAGATAAATCTGTATGACATAATACATCATACCTAAGCCTGTCCTCTGCTACTGGATTATTTATATAGTTCGCCCTGTATGTAAGCCAGTTCTCTGAGAGTTTTTTAGGACATAACACTAATACATTTTTACCACGGTTTTCATAATATTTAATCACCGCCAAAGCCGTAAATGTTTTACCAAGACCTACGCTGTCTGCCAAAATGCAGCCGTTATATTTTTCAAGCTTGTTATATATCTCCGTAAAGGCTTCCTTTTGAAAATCAAAAAGCTTATTCCATATTTTACTGTCTTTAAATCCTGTTGCCTCATTTGGAAGATTATCTTCTGATATGTCCTCCAAAAACTCATGGAAAATATTATAAAGCATAACAAAATATATAAAATCTGGTGAGTTCTCCTTATATACATTTGCAATGCTGTCTATTACTGATTCTGTAACGTCCTGCAATATATCCTTATCCTGCCAAACCTGCTGAAATTTAGAAAGATATACATCAGCATTCTGATGCTCTATCTTATTTATCATGGTAAGTAAATTATTACCCTTTTCAAGACCTAAGGAAACAGTAGAAAATTCATCAATAGGCGTATAAGCCTTGTTTATGCCATCTTGTGAAATAACCATAAAATTTTGAATCTGCATGGTAGATATATTTGATTTAAACTTAACCTTACTTTTTACCCACTCTGCACATTCCCTTGCTACAACCTTTTGAGTAAGACCATTTCTAAGACGAAGCTCAAAAGGTGTGCCGTAAAGGTTACGCTCTCGCTCCAGCTTTGGTATGTAAAACTCACGCTTTTCCTTTTGTATGCTGTCTTTCACAAATACAGGAGATGTAAAAATAAACCGCAGCTCATCAATACTTTCAAGCTGCTTTTTAAGCTCATGATATGAATAAATTGAAAAACTTGCACTGGCAATAGATAATACACTTCCCTTCTTTATCTCAACAACTAAATCATCAAATAACCTGTTTATATTGTTATCAAATATGTTCATCTATCACCAATATCATAGTATAACGACATTTACTGTCGCTTTTACCTTTACTGACAAGGTATTGTAACAGTTTTTGTAAGATTTTTCAAGGGCAATAGAAACAACTTTACATAATAATAAAATTATATTAATATTTTAGATATTAACATTTTATATTGGCATAGAATAAATAAGAAAAAAGAAAATACAAATAAGGAAATATTAGATTTAATACAAGAATATATAAATGATAACAGTAAATAGATAACATAAATATATAATAATATGATTTATGGATATAAAAAGGAGATTTTTTGAAAACAGTAGAAATAAAACCAGCTATGAGCCATGATTAAATGGAAGATTATTGGAAAACACTGTGTTCTTTTAAAGGCGAAGATATACAGGCTGAAATTAATATACTTAACTCAAAAATTAAGCATCCACAATATTTATATAAATATCGTGCTGTAAATAATAATAATCTTGATGCTTTACGCTCCAATAAATTATTTTTTTCAAAAGCCAACAGTTATGATGACCCTTTTGATACTTTTTTACATATAGATAAAGAAAAAATTTACAAACATATATCTGATAAGTTAAATTCTATTGAAACATTAATACCATTAATAAATGAAATAAAACAAACTTTTCAAAATCAACCAGCTATTCCACGAGATTATTTTAAACAAGTAACAAGTAGTGATGGGCTGAAACAACTATTTAATAATAACATAATACCATTTTTAGAATATATACTCACTTTACGTTCAAAAATACAAAATGAAATATTATCCATTTGCTTTTCTGAAAATGGATTTAATGAATCACTTTGGTTAAAATATGCTGATATGCATAGAGGCTTCTGCCTTATGTATGATCTATACGATGCTGAAAAATTTCATTGTGGTAAAATGGATAAATGTTTAGAATGTGGCATGTCTAAATGTGCAACTCCAATATATCCAGTCTATTATTCTGAGCAACCTTATGATGCCACAAACTTTGCTTTTTATCTTATGGCTCAAGAAATGAAAATAAAGTTAGAAACTTCTTTACAGGAATTGATGGAACAAAAAATACAACCTATTCCTTGGGAAATAGCACGAACCAGCTTGATAAAAAAAGAATGTCATAAATACGATGAAGAATGGAGAATGATTGCCAATTGTAAAATGAATTTACCGGCAACAATAGAATGGGTCCCAGCTGCAGTAATTATTGGATTAAGAACATCTACAGTAGATACTAATTTAATTATTTCTATGGCAAAAGAAGCAGGAATCAAAAAAATTTATAAATCCTATATTGATGAAAAAAGTAGGCTAAATGCATATCCTCTTAATGTTATATAGAATACAGTATAAAACTACTATATAATAGTTCCTTTTTTTATATGAAAATCTATCTTATTTTCTTTGCAATATTGTATAACTTTTCCTGCAGCTCAATAGACCACTGCTTACGCAAAGCAGCAGGGCATATAACTATAAGCCTGCGTTTGCCCTCCGCCCATAATTGACACAAAACTAAACCAGCCTCAATAGTTTTACCAAGACCTACTTCATCTGCTAATAATACACCCTTAGAAAGTGGAGAATTAAAGGCAAATAATGCAGCATCCACCTGATGCGGATTTATATTCAATGCTGCATCAAATAATGATGAAAATAACCTGCTCTCATCACTATACGATTTCTTCAATAATAACTGATTAGCATAATATTTACAATGAAATGGCGTAACCAAAATCCCTACCCTTTTGCAAAATAGTAAATAAAATCTATGCTAACATATTTATATAATTTTGGCTAGTAGGGAAATTTGGGGAATGGATGTATATTATTCTATTAATAGATACGTCAAATAATATTATATTTTATATAACATGCAAGATTTTGATATTATATTTCTTATATAATTCTATAACTTTCTCATCATCATCAAAAGCAAATACAACTTCATAATATTGCATAATTTTTTGTAACAATATTTCTTTCATTTCAATATTTTTTTTAAAATTATTTGTTGGTCGCATAAAAAGTTTATCATAATCAAATTCATTTTTTTGCAACCACTCTATAGTAATTTCTTTATATTTATTAGGGCGACCTGTCATAATAATAATATGATATTTACCAGTCTTTTTTAAAGCATCATATATTACTTTAATATGCGGCAAAGGCTTATCATGGATAGATTCACTAAAAAATAAATCCCATTTTTTAGGTTTCTGTTCAATATATTTTAATCTATTTTTATGGTCAGCTAATGTACCATCTATATCAAATATTATTGCTTGTTTCATTTATTATCAGATAAGTATTTTTTAATCTCGTTGTGTACACTATCTAAAACGTTTTTATTTTTATAATAATTATGCCGAAAATTCAAATAATCTTTATTAAGATCATCTAATACATTATGTGCAATATTATTTCTCACATCAATAATATCCTTTTTAAAAGATTCTTTAAAATCTTTATTGAATGTGTTAGTAAGATTTTCACTAATACTGTTATTGCGTAATAAATTATAAATTAATTTTAATCTAGGAAAAAATAGAAGTTTCTTTTTAAATTGATCGTTTAAAATATTATCTATTTTACTATATTCATAATCATTATCTTGAATATTCTGCTTAACAGTATTTACTAAATCATCATTATTTAAAACTAATTCTTTGATATTTAAAACATCCCCATTAAACGAATTGTATTCTTTTATTGCACTTTCATATAATTTCTCATAAAAAGCAGGTAGCATATCTTTCCTACTTGTAATAGTATAATATTTCATAATATCTTTTAATATATCATATAATTTATTTTCTAATTCAGATGATAAACTTAATACAAACCCTCTGTAATGTTCAGGAGATTCAATACGTTTAATTTCTTTATCTATAAAACTATAATCAAAATTCTTAAATAAATCATTTTTATCAATTATATATATTAAATTATTTAATATATAATTTATATCTTCATTTTGTAAAATGTTTTTTAAGTTTTGTATTAACTTATTTTTTTCTGATGAATAGAATACTATTGGTATATTATCAAATTTATGTATATTATTAATAAAAAACTGAACTCCCGTATCTTGATTATTATTTTCATAATTTCTTAATTTATAATCAACAATGATTATATCAAAAGTTTCTATTTTATCAGATATTGTAGTAATTGACTCTAAAGAATCTTTATGTACATAATTCAGTCCAAGTTTATATGTATTTGTAAGGTATGGACTTAAACTATCCTTTAAACTATTAACAGATGGAGTATCATCATCAAGTATTAATATATGTAATTTATCATTCATATCTAAACCCCAATACAATATCAAATCCACATTCTACATCTCTATTTACATAAACTATTCCATTAATTTCATTCATTAATATTTTGATATGATACAACCCAATACCACTACTACCAGTAGAACTTACTCCCCTAGAAAATAATTCATTATCAGATAATATGTCTTGTAAACCATAACCATTATCATGAAAATGTAATAATAAATATCCATTACTATTCTCCGGTATAATTTCTATTTGCGTTGCCCCTGCTTTCATAGAGTTACTGACTATGTTATCAATAATTATAGCTAAAGATATGATATCAAATAATACATCATTATATATATATGTATCTTTGTCTACAATATGAATATTTATATTATATTTTTCTATCTTTAAAATCTCATTTTTTAGATATGTAACAATATTTCCCTTATATCTTGTTGAAGATAAATCAATAGAAGTATTAATACCATAAGTTGATACCTTATTAATAAAATAAGCTGAACTATATATTCTAAGTAAAATATTTTTTAAATCATGATTTATTATTTCATCTATATAGTATTTCATAATTGTGTTTACATCATTAATAATTGTATTGGATTTATTAAGAACTGTATGCAAAGAACTTTTAACATCTAAACTTTCTGAGTTTAAATTTTGATTTTCTAAATTTTTTATTTGTTTATCTTTTATTTCTCCTCTTTCTAATTCATTTTCATATTTTTCAGCAATATTTATTGCATCTTTAATAGCATCCTTATAACTTTTCTTTTGAACTTCAACTTGTTCCTGTAACTCTTTTGCAAGTTTTGATAATTCTTGATTATTATATTTTTTTGCATATTTTACTAGCTGTTCAGTATATTCATCTATTTTTTGTTTTTGACTTTTTTTTACTTTATCAAATAAATTTTGGTTATACTCAAATTTTAGAAAGTTTTCTTTTTTACTTTTTTTAACTATTTCGTTTATAATACTATCCACAACATCTTCTGGATTTAAAATAACACCTGTATCTTTATCTGGTTCTGCCCACTTTATGATTCCTACTACATATTTTTCTAATGCTACTAAAACCTCTTCTTTTAAAAATATTTTAAGTTGTTCTTCTGCTTCCGTTGTTACAAATCCATCTGCTCTACTTGATGTTTCAATAAAATCAGGATTATCACCCAAAATACTAACTCTACCAATTAAATCTCTCGTTCCTAAATATCTATTATATCCTTGTGCTTTTCTTTGGTCTATATCAAACACATCACGCATAGGATCACCATAAGGTAATACTCTAAAATTATTTTTATATACAAAAACTGAGCCATATTCTTTAACTGATAAACCCATTATTTGATTAAAAGTGCGTTTTGCACTTCTATTTAAGTAAAACAGTTCTATTTGAATATTATGAAGTTTATTATACTTTATGTTTTGAATAGTTTTAGTATAGATAAAATCTCCCCTATCATGTATTGTTGTAGTAATTTCATCCCCTTTTTCATTGATATCAACTTTAATATTTATAGTTTTTATTTTTAATTTCTCAAAAACATCATTTTCTACTATTCCATTAATAATTTCTTGACTACTATCCTTATCAAATTTTTTATCATTTTCTATCTCTGATGGCATATATAATTCTATATCAAACTTATCGTCATTCCCGAGCATTTTAGGATTAATCATTTTTCGTAATGATTTTTTTAATCTCAATACTTTTTCTCTATCCCAATTATCTGCTAATTTTTTTATGACAAGTTTTGTACCATTACCATTTTTAAAAACTGTTGAATCTGTATAGTTATAGTATTTTACATTTATAGATTCTAGTGTTTCTATATCTTTATGTTCAAATTTAGCCCAATCTACATATAATGCATTAATATGGTTTTCACTTTTTGTCTTTGTATAAATTTCTAATATACTACCAAGCCTATCACATGAAAAACGCCCAATACCTTTTGCTCCTGCTGTATGTGGTCTAATTTTATCCCTATATGATTCTTTTCTATTTTCTTCTTTTTTCTCAGAATATGCTACAAATAACCATTTATTAATAATGTCATCTTTTGTCATACCCTTACCATTATCTTCTATCTCAAGAATATTATCATAAAAACTTATTTTAACGTTGGTTGCTCCTGCATCATATGAGTTTTTAACAAGTTCAAAGATTGCTATATACTCATTATTAATAAGTTCTTTACCAATAATGTTTTTTAGGCCTGCACTAACTTTAAATTGCAGTTGTTCTTCACTCATATTTTTCACCTTTAATAACTTCTAAAAATGCTAATCCAATCTGCTCTGCAAATAATGGTGGGATAGCGTTACCCACTTGTGTATATCGTGGCACATCTTTTTTACGTAACTGTCCACCAGTTGTATATTTTCCTGTAAATTTATACCAATCTGGAAAACTTTGTAATCTTGCACATTCTCTTACTGTTAAAATTCTTGGTTCTTTATAATGAACCATATCATCTGGATGAGATGTTACCGTTGGTGCTATACCATCTTTATCAAGCAATGTTACACCACGACGTAATAAACCATCTATAATATTATCTTTAGGTGTTATTCTTTTAGAACGAATATTTTTTTCAATAATTTTATTATGTAATTCTATTATTTTATCAGTATGCTTTGCAAATCTATGACTATTGGCAATATTCTCATCTTTATCTATATCTTTACGCATAAATGCTTGGTATGGTGATGTTATTTTCCCATAAATACTTGAATTATAAGTTGGATAATCGGGACAAGGTCTATTAGGATTTGTACATAATAAATCTCCAATAGCTTCTTCAATAGTTATATGTTCATTAAGAGAATTCAACTTAAGAAAGGTATATTTATTTTTGCCAAGCTTATCAAATACTTCATCTGGATTATGATTTAATGAGCCTATTAGTATAAACCTTTTTCTTGCTTGAGGAATACCATATTCTGACATATCAATAATTTTTGATGATATACTATAACCTAGTGATTCTAATTCATCAATAATTTTATCAGAATATTTGATAGACATATTATCTTCTTTAAATTTTTGAGTAATACCTCTTACGTTCTCAAAAAAAATAAATTCTGGTTTTATGTAACTAATAAACTTAATATATGAATAAACTAAATGATTTCTACTATCATCATGTTTTCTTTGACCAGCCATAGAAAAACCTTGGCATGGTGGACCACCAGCTACTAAATCTACAGTTCCTCGCAAAGATATTAACTCGTCTTTATTTTTTTCTAAAAGTTCATCGATATCATGAGGCGACTTATTAAGCCAATCAACCCAAGAAAAATGATTTTTATTATCTATTAAGTTGGTTCTTAATGTGTTAAATGCATCTTGATTTTTTTCAATGGCAAAAATACCATGCAAACCAGCATTATATAAACCAAGAGATAAACCACCACAACCAGCAAAAATATCAATATATTGCATTCTTTACCTGTTCAATAAATTTTAACAATTAATATTATATATATTTTAGATAAAAAATAAAGTTAAAATTATATATTATCTATACAAAACCAATCTTTACACATAAATACTTTTTATCTTATCCAATTCACCATCATAGTCATTTTTGCATTAATGATATCCTCCTTAAAAAGCATCTTCTAATTTTACACAAAAAAATGCCCTGACTTTTAAGCCAGGGCTGTATTTTTTGCTTTTGAACTTCTGGAGCTATATTTATTCATAGCTCCGTCAGGATATATGGGTTATAAGAATATCTAAAAACAAAAAGGGCTTCGCAAGTGCTACGCACCCTTTATTTTTTTATATATTCTTATATTATATTACTAACGACGGAGCTATGAAGTATAAATATTATTTTAACATAAATAATGTCTTGTAATGTCTTCTCGGTGATGACCCATCTCTCGAGATACCCGCAAACATGCTGCTTTATCTGTCATTTTTTGATTTGTAACAAGTTCTTTATACATATTCTGAGCAAAATTATACCGAAATGAGTGAGAGCCAGAATAGGTTTCATTCACTACTTCTGCTGCCTGCTTAATATCATTTAGGTATGTTCTATATTCTACTTTAAATAGATTATTCTCATCTGCTAATTCTTTTAGTTTTTCAACATAACCTGCACTTAACTCTTTTTTTATATTATATCCACCTTTACCGCGAACAGAAAGAGTGTTGCCATGAAGTTGTTTATCTAGCTTTATATAACCTGCTTCCTGCACTCTTAGACCATACTCTAACTGCAAACCTGCAACTAGCTTATTATTTTCACATTTCATATTATTGATAACATTTTCTGGGTTTGTAAAACCTCGATTAATATGTTTACTTTTATCACATTTAAAACTTGCTTTTGCTTCTTTTATTGCTGCACTAAAATCAAAAGCATTACCTTCTCTATACTTATTTAGTGCAACTTCAAGCTTGCCTATTGCTGATGAATAGGCATTTAAACTGCCTTTTGAAACGCCACTTTCTATCTTGTCTTTTAAAAATTCTGATACTATTTCATTTGTCAAAAGCTCTATACTTTTTATACCAAACCCTGCCTTTGCAAAGTTATATAAATCTAGTGCCACTTTAGAATAGTATTTTAATACTTTATAACTATATATTTCTGTTGACTTCGCTATATCTGATTTTATAACTGCTCCATTTTGAATAGCTTTTAGTTTTGCATTATGCTTTGACCTGTTTGGTGCAAATATTTTACTAAACACTATTTCTACTTGTTTGTAACCTTTACCACCAATTTTTCCTTTCATATCTCTCACCTCTATACTATATAAGCAAAAAAGTCAGTATATGTGCCGACTTACCACAAATAAGTAAAAAATCCTTTTTTTAAAAAAATGGATTACAAAAAATAATCTACATCAGTTAATGACTGACAACATGCATAAAACCCTAAACGAGATAAAAAAATTATCATAAATATTTATTACTCTAATTATATGACAAACAGAACGAAGACTATTGAGATACTTATGCAAATATCTGTTAGCTCCAGCAAATGAAAAAGTTCTGCGATGAGTTGCCGGCAGGGAAACCAGCAAGAGTAATCTTCCCGCCAAATAAAAGGCAGGGTCAAAAAATATGGGATACTCAATTTCAAAAAAATATGCGTTTGGCTGATAACAGGGAGATTTATTAATCTAAACTAAAAACAAATATAGAAACTAATTCATAAAAAGCAAGCTGCACCGCATTTCCCCATTTAATCTGAAACCAGATTAAATGGCGAAATGCTTATATTTACGTATGTTTCAACAGGTTAAATACAAAATAAAAAAATATAATAATATACAAATAAAATACATTCACATCACTAGTCTATTTTATTTTAACAGATAAATATGTGAGGTAAATTATGAGAAAAAAAGAAATGAACTACTTTGCAGAGCTTTCAGATAATGAACAGTCTAACCTTCTGCATGATGCGTTAATCAAATGTAAAAAAAATAAAAAAAAGCTAAATGGAAACAATTTGCTTAATGAACTAAAACGCTCTATTCAAAGATATGAACGAGAAAATAAATCAAGGCAGCAGGTGCGGGATTATGACTACATTAATAAAATATCAAAAGATATAAAATACAAAAATAAAAAAGTGCCTAAAAAACAGCTTATCGTTTTTGAATACTATGACTTATTAATACAGCTTGAAAAGTCTGAACAAACGCTCAGCTATGCAGAACTTGCAAAAATTATCAGAAAAGAAAGAAAATAAAAGTTAGGTTTATATAAATATGCCTGTGTTTTTTATCAAATTAGAAAATAATGTCAGTAATATTATTATATTTTGCGGCACTATAAAAAATTTTGTGTAAGTGAAAAAACTATGTTATAAAAAAGGATAAGGAGTCTTACATGAATTTTGAAAAACAGTTAAAACAATTTAAAGAAAGTCTAAATTTTCCAAAAAATTTTGGAATATCAGACTATAATATTTTAATTAAAGAAATCAAGAAAATAGTGCTAGAAAAAGCGTTAAATGGTGAGTTAGACTATCATTTGGAAGAGGAAACAAATAATAATAGCCGCAATAGATACAGCAGCAAAACTATAAAAACAGAAACAGGTGCAATAGATATAAGCACCCCAAGAGACCGTAATTCTACCTTTGAACCAGTAATAGTCAAGAATGGACAGCGTAAGGCAAGTATATTAGACGACCAGATATTAGCGTTATATGCCAGAGGAATGAGTACACGAGATATAGTATCTACCTTTGAAGAAATATATGGAATAGATGTATCCCCTACCTTAGTATCCCGTGTAACAGAAAATGTAATGGAAAGTATATTAGACTGGCAGAATAGACCATTAGATGCTGTATATCCAATAATATATTTAGACTGCATAGTAGTTAAGGTAAACCAGGATAAAAGAGTTATCAATAAGTCAGTATATCTTGTTTTGACTATAACTATGGAAGGTAAAAAGAACTTCTTGGTATGTGGATAAGTGAGAATGAATGTTCGAAATTTTGGATGCAGGTGCTAACAGAATTACAAACACGAGGAGTAAAAGATATTTATATAGCAAGTGTAGATGGATTTAAAGGTTTTCCAGAAGCTATTAATATGGTATTTCCAAAAACTAAAATACAGCTTTGTATTGTTCATATGGTAAGAAATACGCTTAAATATGTGTCATATAAAGATTATAAAGCTGTAACTGCTGATTTAAAAAATATATATAAATCTATTACAGC
>DXAQ01000041.1 GCA_019116905.1 Candidatus Mucispirillum faecigallinarum
GTTGGGTATGTCATACCTTCTGACACTTTCTCTACTGTTACTAATACTACACGCTCTTTATTATTTGTATTTGATTTTGTCTGCGCATCTACTATATTAGGAATAAAAACTAATACTAAAAAGAAAATTAACAAATTTCGCAACATATACCCACCGGACATTTAATATCCTTTTTATAATACACTACTATTTTTAAAAAGAAAACAAAAAATTATACATAATGAATATTTTATATTTTTATAAGTATAATATTAGTGAAAGACTTAATATATTATAAAATTATCTTGTTAATTTTGAAAATTTAATATATATTAGCTATTATAAAATTAAGAGGGGGTATATGTTTCTTACTATTTTTTGGTTAATACTTGCGATTATATTCATAGTTGTTGAATTATCAACAGCTGCATACGTTAGTTTTTGGTTTATTTTTGGTGCAGCAGTAACTATGCTTTTATCTTTTGCTGTCAGCAATATTCAAATTCAAATAGCAGTATTTTTACTTGTTTCTCTTTTACTGCTTCTTTTTATGCGTCCATTTGCGTTAAAATTTGCAAAACCTAAAGCAAAATCAAATGTAGATGCATTAATTGATGTGGAAGGTATTGTTACAGAAAAAATTGATAATACAGCAAACCACGGCAGAGTTCAGGTTATGGGACAGGACTGGGCAGCCATGACAGAAGATAAATCAATTATTAAGCCTGATAAACATATTATAGTTTTAGGTGTTAAAGGCAATAAATTAATTGTAAAGGAGATAAATAAATGACATCAATTTATATTTTATTAGCAGCAGTTTTAATATTTATATTAGTTCTTATAAAATATATAAGAATTATCCCACAATCTGAGCAGTATGTTATCGAAAGATTAGGCAGTTACCATGCAACATGGGGTGTTGGTATCCATGTAATGGTTCCTTTCATTGATAGAATAGCAAACAGAATTTCACTTAAAGAGCTTGTAATGAATTCTAACCCGCAGCCTGTAATTACAAAAGATAATATTACAATGTCTATTGATACAGTATTATTTTTCCAAATAACAGATGCTTTTGCTTATACTTATGGCGTTAATAACCCGCTTGCAGCTATTGAAAACCTGACAACAACAACGCTGCGTAATATTATTGGTGATTTAGAATTAGATGAAACCCTTACATCAAGAGATATTATTAACAGCAAAATGCGTGTAAGTTTAGATGAAGCAGCAAACGCATGGGGTATAAAAGTTCTGCGTGTGGAAGTAAAAAATATAGTGCCTCCAAAAGATATCCAGGACACAATGGAAAAACAAATGCGTGCAGAAAGGGAAAGACGCGAAGCTATATTAAAAGCAGAAGGCGAAAAAAAATCAGCTATTTTAGTAGCAGAAGGTCAAAAACAGGCTATGATATTAGAGGCAGAAGCGAAAAAGCAGTCTCAAATATTAGCTGCACAGGCAGATAAAGAATCAATTATCTTAAAAGCAGAGGCTGATAAAGAGGCTGCCATTAGAACAGCAGAAGGTGAAGCTCAGGCTATTTTAGAAGTTCAGCAAGCAACAGCAAAAGGTTTGGAGCTGATTAGTAAAGCAATGCCAACAGACCAGGCAATGACATTAAAAGCTCTTGAAGCATTCAGCGCTATTGCAAACGGACAGGCTACAAAAATTATTATACCATCAGATATTCAAGGCATAGCAGGCTTAACTACATCAATTACTGAAATTATGCAGAATAAAAATACAAAATAACAAAAAATTTCTATAAATTAGAAGTCAGATAATTTTATTTGACTTCTAATTTTTTTACTATTTAAAAAGTCATTAAAATCATTAAATCATAACTATATATAATATGCTTACTCTTTTGACCATATTCTATTATTTAATTCTAATATTTCTACCATATTAATAAAATATTTTATTTCACTTTGAAATAAAGCAATTTGCTCTGTATAGTTATCTGCTTTATTCATATCTAAAAAATGTACATCTTCAAAAGTTATATACAATCTATTATCTATAAATAAAACATCCATATTTCTAGAAGTTCCATTAAATGACTGTATTTCCATAATCTTTTCAATTAAATTAGGTGATAAAATATAAAATGCCTGCTGAACATCTGTGGTATAAACTATAAACTTGTCATTAAAATCTGCATTTTCAAGATTAATTTTTTCATATTCATCACCAAATGAGTTCATAAGACCTTCAAATTTAGCAATAAAATCTTTTGTATAAATTTTTGTTTTACCAGTAAAATATTTATTAAAATCTAATGTTACCAATGTGCCCTCAAATACAGGCACAAGCATTGTAGATTTACCTGTTTTTTGTTTGACAGATGCTGCAATAAATGAAATTTTCAAGTGTGTTTTATCAATATTACCTTCAACTAAATCACTAGAATAAAAGTCATCAATACTGCCTGTATATATTTCTGTTTTCATAAACTCATCTTCTGAATGGCCGACACCAGCATTATAAGTAAGATTAGGGTTAACAGTTTTTATCATCTCAGGAATAACTGACTGTTTAAACTTAGCATCAAGGCGGCGTGTAAGGCGCTTTTGTCTGATATATAAAATTATTAAAATTGCTCCACCAATATTTCTGATTATTTCTGCTGTATCCCTGCGAACATCATATATAAATAAAAAATAGCCCATAACAACAAGACCAGTAACAATAATTGTAGTATATATAATATTTATTTTTCTTTTTTCAGCCTTTGTTTTTTCATATAATTCATCATACTGCCTGTTAAAATCTGCATAATTACTATTCATATTATACCCTTCTTATATTTTCATCTTCTAATTAGTTATAATGCTCACATATTTTTTATACTTAACGTTATCTAATGTCAAACTTTATTTTTTATTTATAATCATCAAAAAATATGTTTATATAATCCCAAAGTATCATTATTCATAAATTTTAATGAATATTTGATAATATTTATCTGGTATGCTGTTAATTATTTTTTTATTTAACCTATACCCATTTAATATATTCTTAAAATAATATTATATATTTTAATACTATTTTATAAAGAGATTAAATTTCCCACAGGCAATATATTAAGATTAAATGTTTTTAATTCTCCTTTTTGCCACTGTGAAATATTTGGTGCATAAATATTTTTATTATATGTGCCAAGTATATTTAATGATGATAATAACTTTTCTTCGTTTATTTGTGTATTTTTATTATTTTGAATTTCTGCATAAGTATCACTTATATATAAAAACGCGTCGCGCAGTTTCCAAGCTTTCATATCAATATAAGTTATATCATAATCAAATGGTATAATTGTGCCTAATGATAATAATAAACTTGATAAACTTTTTTCTGCTGTTATTTTGCTTGTTAACCCATTATTTATACTTTTGCTGTATAAATAAATATTTTCAATTCTTTTATTAGCA
>DXAQ01000042.1 GCA_019116905.1 Candidatus Mucispirillum faecigallinarum
ATTTATTTTGTTTTATTTTTGTTTTTATTTGTTGACTTTTAACATAAAAAAATATATATAAATTCCTATATTTCATTGTTATTATATATATATTGATGATATGTTGTCTTGTGTTATTTTTCAATTATACACACATATCATATCTGCTAATTTAAGGAGTTTTTTTATGATGCAAAGCAGTAAATATATTGGTCAAGGTTATGTAATAGACTACTTATTACAATTTTATCTTAAAGATAAATTTAAATCAATTCAACCAGTAAACAATCAAGACAACGCAAGTAAATTAAATTTTATAGTTGAAAATGAAAATGGAGTTAAACTTGGTGTACATGTTACAATAAACACTGATGACAGCAAGACAGCATCTTTTATTAAACACAAACCAGATATACTTTTAATTGCTGATAAAGCAATCTACCTCCACATTAATTTAAGCCTACATGAAAATGAAAAACAAGATGAAAACCAGTTAATTACAAATATTTTAGATAATGCTTATATTGTAATTAAAAACTCTTTTTCTGATATTGATGATATTGTTGCTTATCAAGTTTCACCTTATGGTATGCAGAAACAGGATTTAAATAAAATCATAACCTACATTGCAGAATATAGAAATAATCTTATTGAACAGCGTAATAAAAATATAGATGAATTAGAAGGCGACCCAATAGAAGCATCAATCATACGTATAAAAGGAAAACTTATTGTAGTTGAACTTGAAAGCGGTTCTACTCATGTTGGTGTAGTTGATTATGATGCTGTTAATAAAGATGCAATTATTGAAGAAATGCATAATGCAGAAACAAATATGTATGGCAGGCTTGAAAATTATATAAGAGTGCTTGTTAAAATGGAGCCTAATAAAGAACCTGGAAGACCAGATATGGCTAGAATAATTGCTTTAAGATAATAATAAAAATATTTACCATAAAAAAAGCCTTATAAAAATTTTATAAGGCTTTAATTTTTTAAACTTTTCTTTAGTCAACGCTTTATAATAAATAAAGCTTTTTATATTCCTAAGCTGCTTTAATATTTACCTGACCATTATTATCTTCTATATTTACTAATATATTATATTTTGTAAAATATATTTTCCAGCGTTTTAAAGGCTGAGTACCGCCCCCATAATATTCTTCATAATGAATACGTGCCATATTTGATACTGCATTAAAATTGCCGTCTTCCTCATAACATTTTTTTGCAAGTTCTTCAAAATATACTTTTTGAAACTCGCTGTTTTGAGGCACTGATATATTATTATAATTAATTTTTGGCTCTATATTATCATTTACGGCACTTGCTGGCTGCACCGTAATATAAGGTATAAATAAATCCATAAAAGCCTCCATGCCATCTATTTACCTGCGTCCATGCAGAATAATATATTACTACATTCTTTATCGGCTTTTATTAAATTTTATTTAGTAATTTTTTTATTTATAATTTATTTCATTGCACATGGGTAATTTTCATCCCTGCCTGTACCTGCCCCATATAAAGTAATCTTTGCAGGGGTATGGCCTTTTGTTGTAAATGGGTCAGCATATATACTAAGAGACAGTGTTGATTCTCCCTTACATTCATATTTACCAACTTTTCCTGTAAACTGGGCAAAACCAGTGCATGTATTATCTTCTGCAAAACATGCATAGGAATAATAAAAACCATTTAATGCTCCATTTGTGCTGTATGAATAGCCTTTTGGTACTGTTTTATCTGCTTTTAATGTAAAATAATATGTTTCTCCAATATATGAAAAGCTGTAATATGATTTATCAGCTGTTAATGTAATATTATCAAGCTTATAAATTGAACAGTTATCTGCAAATTCAGACGATGAACCTGTAATTGTAACTATTTTAGGCGAACTTTTATCTGCCTGCAGTTTAAAATATGCAAGAGATGAACCACTGCATACAGGGTTATACGTAATATTTGTAGAGCAGCTGCCGTAAGGAAGGCTTGTATGGCATGAGGAACTAATTATAAAATCAGCTTTCTGCATACTTGTTACTTCAAAAAAAGATGCTTTGTCATTTGCAACAGGCTGCAGCTTTGCTTCTACTAATGCAGACGTATTAGGCTGCAGCTCTATTAGTGATTTTGTGCTGTCTGTAAATGATGAGCTGTTTAACACAATACTTGTTGCTGCCTTTTCAATATAATCTCCAGCTAATATGGGTGATGTATATAGAACAGAAGTGCTTACTGAGCTGTTTTCCACACTGCTTTCATTTCCACATGATATTAAAAAAAATAATAAAATAAATAAAAATCTTTTCATATTCATATACCCTAAAAAGTAGTAACAATTACTATTATTATGTATAAATTATGTAGATATATTTTTAATAGGTTTTAAAATATTTATGTGTAGTATATAAGAATAATATAAAATTACAAGGAGATTTTTATGAAAAAAATTACAGTATTATTGTTTGCTGTCCTTGTATCTATAATTATTATATTTTATAAATTTGGGATGGTATTAGCTGTGGATACAAACAACATGCCTTCTAATGCTGAAAATTTAAAATCAAACCTTAAAAACGGATATAAAGAAATTTATCTTGCAGGAGGCTGTTTTTGGGGTGTTGAAAAATATTTTGAATCTATTAAAGGCGTAGTTTCCACTGATGTAGGATATGCTAATGGATATACTGAAAATCCATCTTATGAAGATGTGGTATACAGGAACACAAACCATGCAGAAACAGTTCATATTGTATATGACCCTGAAACTGTAAGCCTGCCCTTTATATTAGATATGTATTATAAAGTTATTGACCCATTATCAATAAATAAGCAGGGTAATGACAGAGGTACTCAGTATAGAACTGGAATATATTACAGCGATGAAAATGATAAAATAACAGCACAAAAATCTTTGATGCAATTAGCTGTAACACTAGGTGGTAAAAGACCAGCCATTGAGCTTATGCCGCTTATAAATTATTATAAAGCAGAAGAATATCATCAAAAATATCTTGATAAAAACCCAAACGGCTACTGTCATATAGGTAAAGATAAGTTTGAAGATGCTAAAAAAACAGTAGATACAAGCATTAAAAAAAGCAGCGAAAAAAAATATACTGCACCAGATAAAGCAGAGTTAAAAGAAAAATTAACTGATATGCAGTATAATGTTACACAAAATAACGGCACCGAGCCGCCATTTAGAAATGAATACTGGGATAATAAACGTAAAGGAATTTATGTAGATATTACAACAGGTGAGCCGCTTTTTTCATCAAGTGATAAGTTTGATTCAGGAAGCGGCTGGCCAAGCTTTACAAAACCTATTGCAGGCACAGACTTGAAAGAAAATACTGATACAAGCTATGGTATGGTTAGAACAGAAGTAAGAAGTAAAGCAGGTAACGCCCATTTAGGACATGTTTTTAATGACGGTCCGAAAGATAAAGGCGGTATGCGTTACTGCATAAACAGCGCTTCATTAAAATTTATACCAAAAGAAGAAATGGAAAAACAAGGTTACGGAAATTTGATACATTTAGTAGATTAGTAGTATTTACCTCATACCTCTTCTCAACACCCTTCCCTGTATACTTAAAAATTAGGGAAGGGTTATTTTTTATAATATAAATCACTTAAATTAATATTCATTTATAATTTTTATTAATAAGATAAAAACTTTTTAATATTATATTAATCACAGCCTGTTTTATACGTAAGAAATGACTTATAATAAGTAAAAATATGATTTTACCCTTTATAAAGCTGTAAAAATCAATGAAATCATTAATCTTTAAAGCATTTTACAGGCTTTAAAATCACTTATAGATTTCTAAATAAATTATTACTTTAAACATAAAAAAACTGCCCCTGTTTAAAAGGGCAGTTAATAAAAGTATATTGATATATTTTATTAATCTACTTTAAATTGATTTAAAATCTGCTCTAAATTAGTAGTTTTTTGCTGTAAATGGTCTATTGTTTTTGTTACTTCTCCTATTGCCACATTAGACTGTGAAATACCTGCACTTATGCTGCCTGTATTGTTTGTAACGTCCTGTATAGAATTATTTTGTTCTTCCACCATATTTGTAATATTTACAATATCACTGTTTGCCTCAGAAATACCATCTACTACTTGTTTAAAATCAGATAATGTTTTATCAACTTTTTCTGACCCGTCTGAAATAGACTGGGAAGTTGTAGTCATATTTTTTGCAGCGCTGTCGCTTTCATGCTGGAATGATTGAATAATATTTGATATTTCATGAGTAGCAGTAGATGTTCTTTCTGCCAGTTTTCTAACCTCATCTGCAACAACAGCAAATCCTCTGCCTGCCTCACCAGCTCGTGCTGCCTCAATTGCTGCATTTAATGCAAGCAGGTTAGTCTGGTCTGCTATATCATTAATTACCGTTAAAATCTGACCAATATTTTCTGAACTTTCTGAAAGTGTTGAAATAGTCTGCGCAAGTTTAGATGTATTTTCACTTATAACTTTCATTTCATTTTTAATACTTACAAGAGATACTGCACCTGCTTGTGTTAAACTTGTAGTATTCTGCAGCCTTTCAGAGCTTTGTGATAAACTGCCTGATACACTTTCTGATAAGCTTGATAAGTTTATCATATTATGGGAAATATCAGTAATCTGCTCAGTCTGCGATTGAAATGTTGACTGCAGCTCCTCTGCAACAGATGCAAGCTGATTACTACCTGATGTTACTTCATGTGATACTTCCTGCACTTCTTTTATTACATGCCTTACATTACCTATAAATGTATTAATGTAGC
This sequence comes from Candidatus Mucispirillum faecigallinarum, assembly GCA_019116905.1. Taxonomy (GTDB): domain Bacteria; phylum Chrysiogenota; class Deferribacteres; order Deferribacterales; family Mucispirillaceae; genus Mucispirillum; species Mucispirillum faecigallinarum. Next base: position 4,780 of record DXAQ01000042.1, read on the forward strand.
CAGCTAATATACCAAACTCATCTTTAGTTGTAACGTTAACTGCTTTCGTTAAGTCGCCATCACCTTCTGTTAAATTTTTAATTAAATCAATAAACCTGTTTAATGGTTTGATAATATCTATAATCATAAATAAAACAATGGCTAATGCAACAAGTGAACCTACTGCCATAGAAATAAATATAAGTATAAATGTTCTATTTGCAATTGATACAATTTCATTACTGCTTTCTTTTATAAGGCTTGATGCCATTGTATTTATACCATTAATATAATTACGAACATTAGTTTCTGAATTATACTGGTCTTGTTTTATCTGCATTCCTTTTGTTAATGCTCTATATATTCTTGATGAAAGTTTATTAATTTTTACAGCAGAATCATAAGCTATTTTAGCTAATTTTTTTGTTTCTTCAACCTTTGATTGATTATATAATCTTTCTAATGTATTTTGTATATTATTAAGTGTGGAAGAAACCTTATCACGTCCTATAGGCTCTCCAGATAAAACACTTTTATTGATTTCGCTGATTGAGCTTTTCATACCATCAATTACAGTAACCATTTCCTGCACTCTTGGTATGCGTCTGTTTACTTCAGGGTCTTCTGCTGTTAATATATTATTATATATGGAATTAAGAAAATCAGTTGCTGATTTTATAAAAACATCAGCTTCCTTATTTATTGTCTCCTGATTTTGTAAAATATTTTGCTGGCTGTGTAATAAAGGTGTAGAGGAATCTCTATATCCAGTAAGCTCCTTGCCAAAATCTGGAATAGCAGCAGCAATCATTTCCGCCTTACTGTTATTATCTACTAACTTACGTAAAGTTTCAAAATAACCATTAATTGCTTCAAGCTGAGATTCAAAATTGTGTATATTTTCATCACTTGGGTCTTTAAGATACAGCAGGTAATCATTAGTACATACAATAAAGTCATTATTGATTGTAATTGCATTTTCTACAATAGCAGAATAATATGTTGCACTTATTTTCGCAGCTTTCTGCACAGTATATATACCTAATAACGATACAAAAGCAAGAAACGATGTGGCAACAATTAATGCTGTTGCATTAATCACAACCTTAGTTTTTAATTTTAAATTAGATAATTTATGCATAGATACCCCCAATCCTTCCTGTAAATATTATTGTAAAATAATAACTTAACTTTGTCAACGTTATAACATCAAATTATTTTAATTTTAAAACATATATTTATATGTTTTTCAATAATATAACAGCATTTAATAACTACAATTACTATCTATTGCTATAAATTATACACTACTTTTTTCTTATTAAACAAACATCATTATATTTTAAAAAATTATACTTATAAATATCTGTATATAATCTGGTATAAAAAATTTAATCTATTTTACGGCAGTATATGTTGTGCAGTAATATTTATAATTAAACAAACATAGTATAAACTATCTTAAAATTCAATGCGCATATCTTGTTCAAAATCAGAAAGTTCTCCGTGTTCAATTTGAATATAAAATATTCTTACATCTTCTTCTTTCTCATTTTTTCTTTTATAAAACTTATCCATTATATCAGAATTTTCCAGAATATGTGTAATAGTTTGCTTATCATTTTCAAAAACTGCTTTACCAGTTATCCTTATCCACCTGCTTAAAGTAACTGAGCACAGCTCTAAATTATTATCTTTTATTAATTCCTTATATACAAGTTTACTTTCTGTTACTGCAAACCAAAGAGTATCTTTAAATATTCCAAGAGTTATCATAGGTCTTATTTTTGGAAGCCCATCTAAACCAACATTTGCAAGCATTAGTATAGGATTATGCTCTATAAATTCTCTGGCATCTCTATTCATAAACTGCTACCTCTTTTATTAATATGTGCAAAAGTATTATAAAATTTTTCATCAGCACTTTATAAAGTTTATAATATTACACTTCTTTTTACCACAATAAATTTACATATATTAAGGTTTTTAAATCAATATGTTTTATTATTATGTAATATTATACTGTTATTATAAATTATTTTATAATTTAAAAACAGATAAAGCATTTCTTAATTCTGTAACATGGTTTTCTATTTCATCTGCATAAGAATGCATACTTGTCATCTGCTCTGCAATTTCTGAAATTGCACCATTAATTTCACCAAGCCCTGATATCATATCTTTTGATTTGCCGTCAATATTTTGAGAGCTTATCATTGATGATTCTGCAACGCTGGCAACTTCCTGCATACTGCTTGCCATTTCAACAGCACTTTTACGGACATTATCTGCTGTTTCAACCATTTTATATATTTCATCAGAGTTTGCTGTAATTGTTTTGCTGGCATTTACAATACCCTGCAATACAGTATTAATAATATTATTAATTTCGCCAAGTGATGACTGAGTTTTTTCTGCTAACTTACGAACTTCATCTGCAACAACAGCAAACCCTCTGCCATGCTCGCCAGCTCTTGCTGCCTCAATTGCTGCATTAAGCGCAAGCAGGTTAGTCTGGTCTGCGATTTCATCAATTACAGTTAAAACTGTTTTAATATCTTCAGCCTCCCTTACAAGCTCATTAATATCATTTGCTATTTCACTTTCTGCCCTGCTTTCTTTTTCTACTTCACGGCTGAGTGTTTCAATAATTTTCTGCATACTGTCAAGCTCGCCCTGAGTTTCTGTCATTAAATCCATTGTGCGTTTTGATTCATTAATATTATCTTCAGATATTTTACCAATATCCATACCTATATCAATATTGCTGTGCGCCAGCTGTTCACTGTTAGAAAGTGCATTTGTAACAGTGTTAGATGCTTCAACCAGTTTTGATGCTATATTCATATTGGCTTCGCTTTGGCTTTGAAGTGATAATAATATTTGTTTTATAGATTTAATAAAATCGTTTATAGAGGCTGCAATATGCCCAATCTCATCTTTTGATGAAAGACGCAGTTCTTCTGATAAGTTTTTGTTATCTGCTACATTTGATAAATATTGTTTGATTTTATCTATTCTAATAATCAAATCAGATGCAATAACAAGAGCAAATACTATATTAAAAAGCATACCAAATAAGAAAAATGCTGTAATATATATAAGCTTAGTTTTTGCATGACTTATATTTTTATTTAATATTTCGTTTACAAGTTCGCCGATAATTACTTCAATAATCTGCAGGTTATCAATGTGAGCTGTAATATCAGTAAACCACTGGTCTGCAGTAGTTGTAAATTTACCATCTACTGCATTATGGATAATATCCTGCCTGTAACCTTCTATAATTGGCAGTGTATCTGTCATTGTTAAATCATAGTTTTCAATAATAGATTTTGCAAGTTCATTATCTTTTGGCAGCTGTGCTAAAAATGATGAAAGATATACATCCTGCCTTGCTATAACTGAAATAAAGTTTCTATACGTTTCTTCATTAAATTCCTTAGAACGTAATATAACATTACCATTAGCACGCTCTAAACCAGTATTTTCTTTTGCATACATAAAGTTTGTATATCCGCCTAATACTTTTGTAATATTATTATCAGGGCTGATATTTGATGCAATTAAAACTGATTCTATTAATGTAGAAATAGCCTGCGTATAATAATTAATAACTTCTTTATTTGTTACCTGAAAATTATCTGCTTTCTGCCTGAATTCCTTCAACCCGTTAAGCATATTTGTTATTTTATCAATCTGAGCAACGTATGCAGCATCATATTTTTTTATATTATCTCTTTTAATAGATGCAAAAAACTGATTTATCATTTCATCAGTAACTACACGCTGTTCATCTATAGTAACTTTGGTATCTGGTGATTTATCTGTCATATAACCAGCAGTAAGACCTCTTTCAATTTGTAAATTATGAGAAACATTTGAAACTTCAATGGAAATATTAATAATACCTGTTAATTCTGTATTTGAGCTCATATAATTATATGTATCATAAAAAGTAAATGAAAAAAATGAAACAATTCCAAGAGCTGGAAAAAATACTAATAAGATAATTTTAACTTTTATACTAATGTTTCGAACCAGTGAAAAGAACCAGCCAAATAAATTTTTAAAAAATTTCATAGGCAGCCTCCAATATTTACTTTACAGAGTAGTATAACATAAT
>DXAQ01000043.1 GCA_019116905.1 Candidatus Mucispirillum faecigallinarum
AATAAATACTCCAATAATAAATCCAATGCTCAATAATTTAATACTTTTTTTATATCCAAAATTTTTTACAGTATAATAAATTACCATAGGTATAGTTGCCATTACTGCAAAGACTCCCGTATATTTTGTCATTATTAAAAGTCCAAAAAAAATAACATATAACATAAAATATTTTATTTTATAACTTTTAATATATTTAATATAAAACATCCATACAACTGTAGCCAGTAAAATAACTAAAGAATCATTTCCTATTGTACTAAAATAATATTGAATTGCTGGTGAAAATGTAACTATTGATAATATACATATTTGAGCAATCATATTCACTTTTAAATCTCGTGATATTACTCCTAATACATATATCAGTAATAGTCCATATATAATTGCTACAATACGAAGGATGTATATATTATCATAAAAATTATCCGTTATCTTATTTGATATAAAATATACTGCTGCCATAATTGCATAGTATAATGGTGGATGCTGGCCTATCCAATTTCTATGTACTTGATTAAAAAAATATGTTTTGCTATTAATAATATTGGTTTTTATATTGTCATAAAATGATAAATTATAATTTACTAACATATTTGCCTCTAATCCTACTCCAAATAAAGGGAATTGTTTGTTAGATGCTATATATTGGATATATGATATATGCCCTGCGTCATCTGGGCTACTATACAAATGCGCTGGGGTTATATATATTGCATATATTAATCCTTTAAAAAGGAATATTATCATAAATAATTTAATTATCTTATTCATTATTTAGTTCCTTGTATTTTCTTTTCTATCTTCCAATAACAAACCTTGCAACTTTTTCAAGTGATTCATCCCATGTAGGATTTTCTTTATCTATCCAGTATAATGCATTTTCTGTTATTTCTTTTCTTTTTTCTTTATCTTTAAGTATATTAACTATACTTTCTGCTATAGCAGTAGCTGATGGCTGGCATACTATTGAATTTTCTTCATTTTTCAAAAGCCATGTAGTATACATATTGTAATTAGATACTACGCAGCATCCGCAAGCCATTAATTCATAAGGTAAATACGATGGATGCCTTGTATACATCATTACTAATCCAGCATCACAATTACGATATAAATTACCTGTTTCTTCAATTTGTAATCTTCCAAGGTTTTCTACAATGCCATCTAAACCATAATCAGACAACTTATAATTTGCCCCAGCAGTAACTATTCTAACATTATCACCCATAATTTCTTTTAATTTTATCATAGCATTTACTCCAAGCTCAAATCCATTTCTTGGATGACCTGGTCTGCCATAAAAAAATACAGTATATATTTTCTTTTCATACTGCCTGTCAGATGGTGGATAAAATATTGTTCTATCTACAGAAGGATTAAGTGTTACAGCTTCGCCATTATAATCTTTGCGGTATACATCTGCTAATCCTTTTGTATTAACTATACCTTCAAAACCAAATGTATATGTTACTTCTGCTTGAGCAAATGTTGAACCACCAGGATAAAATAGTGATTCATAATCTTGTATAAAATAAAATTTTCTTTTTACTTTATTAAATTTTAAACTATAATATGCTGTTGTCCAAAGAGTACTTACAGAAGCATTATATTCTGGTATAGATTCTAAGTCCTGAAATCCTCTTATTTGATATGCAGAGCAAATCATTAATTCTGGAAATCCTTCTCCAACTTTTGACATCATATCTTCTGTTGATTTAGATGATAAAAATGCAAAAGCATTTTCAATATTATAATGGTCCTGCAAGTATTGAGCTGTTCTAAATATAGTATACAAACCAGCATAAAATACATAATCAAATTCTGGTAAAAACCAGATAATACTTTTAACTGTAGAATTTTCTCCATTTTTTAAGCATATTTTATTTTTTTCTAAATCCTCTAACGAAAAATCATTATAATATGAAAGTGCAAATGCATCTTGCGTATATTTATCCTGAGGAATTGAAATCTGTGCATTTGCTGAATCATCTTCAATATCTACCTGAGCATAATTACTTAAATATGGATCTTTTTCTATAAGATTATATTCTTCTCTTATATACATAAAGTCATTATTAATATAATGAATATTATTAAACTGCCAAGATACTTCAACATAAGCAAATGGATCATATAAGTTTCTAAATCCTTTTTGTAAAAGATATATTGCATTGTGGACTAATGCTAAACTTCCATATTCTTTTTTATATTTTTTAGAGATATCCCATTTATTTTTTGCAATAGCTGTAGTGATTCCTCTACCTAAACTTAAATTACGATACCAAAAGCATGAACCCATATTGCCATAAAATCCGTAAGGTTTATTTGGATAAAAATCATATATTTTTGAATCTCTGTATACTAGTCCAGTACTTTTTACTACATTATTTCTTGTGTATACAGGGAAAATAAATGCTATATCAGGATGTACTGTCCATGATGCTATCTCATCAATATCTTCATTTGATATTGATAAAATTTCGTCAGCATCTATAAAAACCAATGCATCGCAGGAAATATTATCTATAATTTCATTTATTTTTTCATCATTTTTTTCAATATATGTTATATTGTATCTTTCATTATCTAACTTAATGTCTACATTATTTGTAAAAAGGACTACAAGATGTATATTATAATCATCTGGTATATCCCATTTAACTCTTATTCTTGCTTTTATATCATCATCAAAATCAACGGAGCATGGTAACCCGGTACGTTTAAAATGATTATTAATTGATAAAAGCTGAGCATTTAATGCATACGGTTTTGCTCCTATTCCTGATGCAACAGATGTTGGTATTATTCTCCAATGGTAAAGTTTTTCAGGAATATGAACTATATTACTAGTCTTTTCCATTACCTGTAAAAAAATATCCCAGTCTTGAGAACCATCAGTTTCCTTACTTATTTTAATTGTATCCATAATTGTTTTTCTTATTACACAAAAATGTGTAAAATAATTTGCTGAATACATAAGTTCTGGTGAGTATTCTGGTTTTACTAATGGATTCATTCTATTTTCTGCATTTGCATCAATCATATCTTTATCTGTATAGAAAAAATCAATATTTGGATTATCTTTTAATTTCAAAGCAAATTCTGATAATGCATTTGGAGCAATTAAATCATCATGGTCAAGTAGGCAGATAAAATCACCAGTTACAATTTTTAATGCTTCTTTTGTATTTTCTGCTATACCACCATTTTTTTCAAGATTTTTAAATTTAATTCTATTATCTTTGTAAGATTCTACAGTTTCTTCTATATATTCATATTCTGGACTGGCATTAACAATACACAATTCCCAGTTTTTATATATTTGCCCTATAACAGATTCAATCATCTCTCTAAATATTTTTTCTTCTGTTTGGTATGCAGGAACTATAATACTAAACTTGATTTTTTCATCAATAGGATTATTAATAAAATAGTCTTGTCTTGCTATTTCATGTTCTGAATATTGTATGTGATTATGTATATTACAATTATTTTCAACTGTCTCCATAGCATTATTGACAGTATCTATTACATCATTTACAGTCTCCATTGTATTATTAACTATTTCTGTTTCGGTAGAATTTGTTACCTCATTAACATTTTTCTTTATAAAAATATTAATAATTTTTTTAAAAAATTTTCTTCTATAACTATTAACAGGTAATAACCAATCCCTAATTCTATAAAATTTTCTTAAAAACTTATATCCTCTTGAGCAATAAATTGTTTCCAGCAAATATTCATTATATTTTATTATATTACCTTGTTCAGTTGATAAATTATTTAATTCATTTAAAATATTGTTTAATTCATTTATTTGTTCTAAAGCTATATTTTTTTCATGTATTTCTGTATTTTTTTCATTTATTGTTAAATTTATACTATTTTCAAGCTGATTTATATTTAATTTTAACTCTTTTGCTGATTTTTCTAAATTGAATATTTTAATTTTATATGATTTTTCAAGATTATTCCACTGTTCCTGTAATGATTTATAATCACTTATTTTATCTTTATAGTAAGCTGTATCTTTATTCCACTGTTCCTGCAGTGATACATAATCACTTATTCTATTTTCATAATATTCTTTATCTTTATTCCACTGGTCTTGTAGTGATACATAATCACTTATTTTATTTTCATAAAATGCTCTATCTTTATTCCACTGGTCTTGCAGCAATACATAATCATTTATTCTATTTTCATAATATTCTTTATCTTTATTCCACTGTTCTTGCAGTGATACATAATCACTTATTTTATTTTCATAAAATGCTCTATCTTTATTCCACTGGTCTTGCAGCAATACATAATCA
>DXAQ01000044.1 GCA_019116905.1 Candidatus Mucispirillum faecigallinarum
CTGATTTAAAAAATATATATAAATCTATTACAGCAGAAGAAGCATCTATAAAGCAGATAAGATTTGCTGATAAATGTGATAATAAATATCCAACTATTAGCAGGCTTTGGAGAAATAATTGGGGAAATATAGCTACTTTATTTGCTTATTCTGATGAAATGATGAAAGTTATTTATACTACAAATGCCATTGAATCTTAAAACAGTGTAATTAGAAAAGCTGTTAATAATAAGAAAATCTTTCCTGATGACCAGGCTGCTTTTAAAGTAATATTCTTAGTTTAGAACATGTTTTTAAAAAATGAACTATTCCTATTATAAAATGGAAACCTGCCTTAAATAGATTTGAAATGGAATATGTGAAGTAAGAAATTTACACAAAATTTGATACAGGCTCGTTTATTAATTACAGTTAATAAAAAATAGTCAGCCTATCACATATTATTGCAATTTTTTAATAATCCATTCTAAACTTAATAAACAATTATTAAGTGTAAAATTATCATGATAAAACATTTCATCTATATAGTTTTTTAATATTTCATAATGTTTTTTACAAGATTCTAAAATAGTGTATTTTGCTGTTACATCTAAAAAATTATAGTTATTCCTAATAAATTTTTTATAATCAAGCATTATTTTATATTTATATATATCATTTCTATGGTTTGTCAGCACTTCATTTGCTTTATAAAAATAATCCAATGATGTTTTACAATCTTTACTATATAGCGCTTGTTTTAGATATAATCTTGCTTGTTAATTATCTATTTTATGCATATCATATTTTGTATTTTTAGCACATTCATATGCTTTAGTAAGATATTTTTGTCCTTTATCAAATTTATCATTATATGCAATAAAGCACATTGCATATTGTAACCAATATTGAGGATTACTTGTAACATTAGGAATTATACTTTGAATTTCGCTATAATATGCAGTTAAATTATTTAATTTATTTGTTTCAGATAAAATACTTTCTATAAAATTAAATCTGAATAATTCTACTTTTAACCTATCAATACTATCAACTATCATATAGTCATGTTTATATGAACAATTTGTTTCAAGTTTCTCAAGTAATTTTATACACTTACTTAATACATATTGAGAATCAAAAATATGCGATAATATATATGATGAAAAAATTGATGATTTAACATTAATTTGTTTTGAAAAAATATCATATTGAAAAAAATGATATAAATCTGTATTATCAAATATTTTATAATTATAGTCTTCTAAAATATAATTTAAGATAGCTAAATATATTCTAATATCTAATACATTTAGTATACATATAACAAATAAAATATACTTCGATGAAGCATCATTCATAATATTTTTTACGGTATCATTTATTTTATGGCGAATATTTTCTGATTCTAAAATATCTGTTAATATAAGTGATATTTCTCCTTTACAATCATGTTTTAAATATTCTTTTCTTTTATAATATCCTAATTTTTTTAATTTCTCATTCCACATATATGAATTATTTAAAATATTATAAAATGCACTTATTTCTCTACTATCAAGCTGTTCAACATCTAAAATTTGATATTTTTTACCACTTAAAGTGGGCATATTGTGTTGAAATTCTATAGTTCTATCCGCTAAGATTAATTTAATATTATTATAATTATTTTCTATAATATACTCAACAATCTTCATATGTTTAGAATATGAATCAATTATAATATATGAAGTATAATTTTGAGATTGTATCTTATCTATTTCTTGTTTACATAACACAATATCATTACCATATAATAAATAAAAGACATGCTCCCCTTCCATAAAAAGTTTTGTCATTATCTGCAATAAAAACACTGTTTTTCCATTGCCTAAATTTCCAGTAATAATTAAGTATTGTCTTTCTTTTATTGCAATTAATGCCTCATCTAGTTGACTTCGTATAACCATTATTGGAGAATAATTAGGTTTTACTAAAGCTAGATAATAATATTTATTATCTAACTTACCATGCATTAAAAATTTATCTTTTACATTATCTATAATATCATTATTAATAATATTATTAGTAGTATCTATTGAAAATTCAGCAAAAGATGTTGTATAAAATTCCTCATCAATTACACCATATTGATTTATATATTCTTTAAGCAATGTTGAAAATCCTTCTGTAGATATAGATAATACTTTCCCATATTTTTCAAGCTTAAATTTATCTATTTCACTTATATCACTTTTTTGAATAAAATATATTTTATTTTTTAAATTAGGATGTTTGTATAATATTTTCTCAATATTTAAATCATACAATGAATAACCAATAAAAACAATACATGAAGACGTTTCAATATCATTAATAAATGTACTAAACCAAGAAGAAGTAGTAAAATCATCAGGTGAAATATATGATGAAGAAGATACTTTTAATGCAGTATCATAATTCGATGGTTTTAAATCATAAATATTACCATTAATATGCAGGCAAATATTGCCTAAAGTATTATTATTAGAATCATTTAATGAAAAACTAGTAATTAATTTATTATTGCGTTTACCAAGAAATTCAATCAAATCATCATAATTAGTGGTATAAATACGTTTCCATGGAACGTTAATTATTTGATCATAGTACTCTGGTGCATTTTTTATAGTAAATAAATGTTTCATTTTTTCGCAATATTCTTCAATGATAACATTATTATTTTTACAATAATTATAAAAAAAATAGTCTGATATATCTCGTAAATTATCATCATGCTCCATTTTCATTAAATCACATATTATATGAGAAAGAGTTTTTGCAGTAGGCATCTTTGCGTCAAAATTTGCAGCATCAACAGAAAAACCTGCACCTGCAAATAAAACTGCTCTTTTTTTAAAAATTTTATTTAACATATCTAATTCTAACTGATTCATAAACACCTTCCTTATATACAACTTATAATATACAATTTTTGCTTACAAATCAACATTTTATTTATTTAATTTATATCAATTATAATATATTAATTATAATATAATATTATATAATCATTAATAAATCTATATAAATATTATAATAGCAATAATATACATTATAATAATTTATTGCATAATATTTTAAAAACTTAAAAAATGTATTTTCATAATAAAAAATTAATTTTAAATCAATATGACTAATTCTATCAAAAAAAATATATTTAAAGAATATACGTATCTAACTACAAGTTAACAGCCCAATGCTTGTTTTGTATGTAGAAATATACCTCATGTAAAAACAACATTACCTATTTTCCTATAACTTAATACCCTAGCTCATCAGAAAGTTTTTTGTATATTTTTTCTATTTCACCACTATCCCTGGTGTTTAATCTTAAAAGTGGTATATTATATTTATTTAATATGAGGTCTTTCTTTTTATCTCTATTCTGCTGTCTTTCTGAACTATGAAATGTTGCTCCATCTATCTCTATAGCTAAAACAGTTTGCTTATTCATAGTATTTATTAGTAAAATATCTATATGGCTGTCATAAGCTATAAACATTTTTTCTTCATCAGTTAAAGGGTTAGAAAGTTCTGCATTTACATTTATAATTTCTTTTAACGGAATATGAAGTCTTACATCTAATAATGGATAATCATTTTTTACTATCTCTTTTATATTAAAATATGCCAATTTTTCTGCTTCACTACCATTATAATATTCTTTTGTTAGAAACTTATATTTTTTCTCATTTGTTTGAATAAATTCATGTAAAAGTTCATCTGTATCTTGGTATAAAATATCAAAAATAGATTTAATTTTACTTGTATCAACAGAATAATTGTTATATTCAATATAATCTATTAATGCTTTAAATATACTGTTACTATTCCTTACTTTGTAAGATGTAACAATATAAAATGCTTTTTTAGCCCTGCTGACTGCTACATTTACAAGATTTTTATTATTAATAAAATCATTAATATCATTTGATACAGTTGTCATAATTACAACATCTTTTTCCTGACCTTGAAATTTATGAACCGTATCTATTTTTATACAGCTTTCTTTTTCTATTTCTTTGATATCATTTATAAATTGCTTTACCTGATTTCTAAATGGTATCACTACCCCTATTTCTGAATCATCTACATACTTATGAAGTGGTTTGATAAACTCATTTATTGCACTAGATATCTCTCTTTTATTTACATTAGATTTCAATGCATGATTTCCTGGAACTGTAACTATTGCTTTTAAAATATCAAACGGAATATCAGAATCATAATTACTACAAATGATAAGCTCTTTATTATAAAACATTTTATTGCAAAAATTGATAATTTTAGGATGGCAACGATAATGCTCTCTTAATAAAGTTCTACCATTATCACCCACTATATAACATGCTGTATCAAGCAGGCTGTTATTTATAAAATCATATTCTTTTGGAATATTAAACCGTTCATTTAATTCTTGCACTATTTTTTTAAAAGAATTACTAGTATCATCGCTAATAATATGAGGCAGTTGTTTACTATCACCAACAATGATAGCATTTTTTGCTACACTTAATGCAAGTATACCTGTTAATAAATCAACCTGCGAAGCTTCATCAATAATTACATAATCAAATAAATAGTCATTTAAATTCAATGTAATTTTAATAGAATAAGTTGAACTTAAAATAACTGGATATTCTTGTAAAAAACCATTTAATTCATTACTATTTTTAAGTGCATCTTCTTTATATATTTTCCTTTTTTTATTTCTATACTTTGATGATAATTTATCTAAAAATAAATCCATAGAGTTTATGCGAAACTGATTGATTATATTATTCTTATCCATAGAGTTTAAATTATTTTCTATATCCTCTATTTGTTTTGTAAGTTGATATTCTTTTAACTGGTAATAAAGTTTATCAAGAAACACTATAATAGACGCTATTGATAATTTATTCTTGCCAAAAAATAATTTAAAATTTCCAAATTTATACTTAAATATAAATTTTAATTTTATGAATAATGGTACTTTTGCATAATACTGAATCAATAATTTATATTTTA
>DXAQ01000045.1 GCA_019116905.1 Candidatus Mucispirillum faecigallinarum
AATAATGATATATATAAAAAAATATTACGTATAGGAGGAGATATGAAAAAGTTATTTTTATTAGTATTTTTTATGTTAATTATTACATCATCTGTTTCATTTGCTGCTGAAAAGGTTGCAATATATGCAGCAGCATCTACCACTAATATGATTGATGAAGTTCTTGCTGTTTATAATAAAAAGGGCGGTAATGCAGTAAGTACTTATGGTTCGTCTGGTGCGCTTGCAAAACAGATTGAGCAGGGTGCTCCAGCTGGTATTTTTATTTCTGCAAATCAGGAATGGATGGATAAACTTGAAAAAGATAATATGATTTTAAATAACAGCCGTAAAAACTTGATTGGAAATAAATTAGTGCTTGTAACAAACGTAAAAAATAGTGTAAAAGTTGATTTTAATAAAAAAGTAGATTTTGCATCTATTTTAAAAAATGAAAAGCTTGTAATAGGTGCGCCTGAAAGTGTTCCTGCAGGTCAGTATGCTAAACAGGCTTTTACAAAGTTAGGTTACTGGGACAGCCTGCAAAAAAATATTGTTGCAGCATCAAATGTACGTGATGCTTTATCTTTTGTTTCACGTGATGAAGCTTTATTAGGTGTAGTTTTTGGTACAGATGCAATAGCTGATAAAAATGTTAAAGTAGTTGCAGAATTTCCAGCAGAAACCCATGATGATATAAGCTATCCTGTTGCAATAATTAAAGATAATAATAACGATGAAGTGAAAAAACTTTATGATTTTTTAATAAGTGATGAAGCTAAAAAAATATATGTAAAATACGGCTTTAAAGTTTATTAATAAAAGAGTAAGCGGTATATGTTTGAAATTTTTACACTAAGTGAGGCAGAGTTATCTGCAGTAAAATTAAGTTTAATAGTTGGGTTTTGGTCTGTTACTGCAAGCCTGCCGTTTGGAATATTTTTTGGCTGGCTTTTAGCAAGATATGATTTTTTTGGCAAATCAATACTTGACGGATTTCTACATTTACCGCTTGTTGTTCCTCCTGTTGTAACAGGTTATCTACTTTTATTACTTTTTGGCAGGAAAAGCGGGCTTTTTGGTCCATTTCTTTATGATACTTTTGGGTTATCTTTTGCATTTAATTATAAAGGGGCAGCACTTGCCAGTGCAGTTGTTGCATTTCCATTAATGGTGCGTGCTGTAAGGCTTTCCATAGAATCTATTGATTTAGGTTTGGAGCAGGCTGCAAAAACGCTGGGAGCAGGGCCTCTGCGTGTTTTTTTTACTATAACTATCCCGCTTGCCATGCCTGGAATAATTTCAGGTATAGTGCTTGCATTTGCAAGAAGTTTAGGAGAGTTTGGGGCAACTGTTACTTTTGTTGGTAATACTCAAGGGCAGACTCAGACGCTGCCTCTTGCTTTATCTGCTGTTTTGCAGGTGCCTGGAAGTGAATTATATGCAGCACGTCTTGCAATAATATCATTAATTATAGCTTTTGCTTCTCTTATCTTATCAGAATATTTTGCACGCAGAGCAAAAAAATATAAGCAGTCAGGCAGGGTATAATGTTTAAAATAGATGTGGAAAAAAAGTTAGGCAGTTTGCTGATTAAATGTAACTTTGAAATGGAGTCTGCAGGCATAACTGCAATATGCGGTTCATCTGGTGCAGGCAAAACAAGTGTAATAAATATGACAGCAGGTTTAATCACACCAGATAAAGGCATAATCTCTTATAATGGTAAAGAATTTTATAATTCAGAAAAACATATAAACCTTCCTGCAAATAAAAGATTTACAGGCTATGTTTTTCAGGAATCACGTCTTTTTCCAAATATGAGTGTTAAAAAAAATCTGCTTTATGGGGCAGACAGAAAAAGTAATAATTCTTTAAACTGCAGTTTAGATGAAGTTTGTGGCTTGTTAGGTATAACGCACCTTTTAGACAGATACCCTCAAAATCTGTCAGGAGGAGAAAAACAAAGGGTGGCAATAGGCAGAGCACTTCTTTCAAATCCTGAAATTCTTTTAATGGATGAACCTCTTGCCTCTCTTGATGATTCAAGAAAAAGCGAGTTAATATCATATATAAATATTATACAAAAGCATTATAATATACCTATTCTTTATGTATCGCACTCAATAGATGAAATATTACAGCTTTCAGATAATGCGCTTTTTATGGAGCAGGGTATATCTAAATATTTTGGCAGAACTGTTGAAGTATTAAACAAGGCATCAATTAAAGTAAGCAGCAATGAAAGTTATAATACAATTTTTGAGGGAAATATTGAAGAATATAATAGTGAAAGTTCCACAGCATTAATCAGGTTTGGCGCAGGCATAGTAGAGGCAGCATGTGAAAATGTATCATTGGGCAGAAAAATAAGATTTTCTATAAATATACATGATGTAGTTTTAAGTACAAAAAAACCAGAAGGTATAAGCATAAGAAATATTTATGCAGGCACAGTATGTGATATAATAAAGCAGCCTAATAATATTTATGATGTGGCAGTAGATATTGGAGATATTATATGGGCAAGAATATCACATGGCGCTTATATTGAGTTAAATATATCAAAAGGTATAAATATATTTGTAATGATAAAAAGTGCAGCTGTATCAGATACATTAAAATTAGTGCATTAAATATATAAAATTTTTACAAATATCAATTTTTTTATTCAAAAATATTTAAATTTGTGATAAGCTAATAAGTATGAAAAAGATATTTATTAGTGAAGTTATTAAATATGCTTTAATTATAGGTATCAGCGTGATTACATTAGTTTGGGCTGCTCTTTCGCGCTCAACAATGGCTACTCTTGAGCGCACACTTGAAAGTTACCTGCAGAGCAGTATTAATATAGTAAACTATGATAATTCTCAGCATGATATTATGCTTAATGAATATAAATCGTCAGTATTAGGCACAGCATCTAATATTGCACTTTTAATTAAAGCTGATAATTCATATATTCATGACCAGATAAAACTTGATGAACTTCGCAGAGCATTAAAACTTGATGAAATATTTGTTACAGATATAAATATGCAGGTGGAGGCATCATCTCCGCGCAGTGATAATTTATCATCAAGCTGTGTACATATCAATGAGTTTGTATCAGGAATATATCAAAATAATTTTCAAAAATATCTTTCTCCTTCATTTTGTGATAGATATAAAGAATTTATGCAGTATACAGGCGTTTCAAGGATTGATAAGCCTGGCATAGTAATGATAGGTAGAAAAAGCAGTAATATTAAAAGTGTTATAAAATCATCAATGCTTGATAATGTTTCATCTATTTATTCTATATACCAAAA
Organism: Candidatus Mucispirillum faecigallinarum; assembly: GCA_019116905.1. Classification (GTDB taxonomy): domain Bacteria; phylum Chrysiogenota; class Deferribacteres; order Deferribacterales; family Mucispirillaceae; genus Mucispirillum; species Mucispirillum faecigallinarum. The sequence goes on from DXAQ01000045.1 coordinate 3,294, forward strand.
CGGTTTTATAGCAGTAATAGATAAAGAAACTCATACTATTATTAGTTATAAAGACAGTAAATATTTAGGGCTTGATATATCAGAAATAGGCATAGATATTAAAGAATTACGTTCATCAATGGAAGTTTCAAAAGTTCAGATTGAAGGTAAAGATGCTTTTGCACTTTTAAGAGACAGTGGAAAATATTCTTTTATTGCAATAGCTTTTAAAAAGGATGTTTATTTTAGTGTTTATGTTTATATATTTATTATTATGGTTTCTATTGCTCTTATGGTAATATTTATGCAGTTATTTATGCTGCAGGTAGTAAACCACCATATTATAAATGGTATATCTTATGTGATAAGCTGCCTTAACTCTATTACAAAAGATAATCTTGATACAAAAGTAGAGCTAAATACTTGTGAAGAATTTTCTATTCTTTCAGAAAGTATAAATTCCATGGTAAGCCGTCTGCGTAATTTACTATTATCAGAAAAGAAACTTGTACAGGAAAAAGAATCTCTTGCTGCAGCAAAAGGCGATTTTTTAGCTATGATGAGCCATGAAATAAGAACGCCTTTAAATGTTATTATTGGTATGGCACAGCTTGGTATGCGGTCTAATTTTGATGATAAACAGAAAAGGGATACATTTGCAGATATTAATGTGGCATCTACACATTTATTAAGCCTGTTAAATGATATACTTGATATGTCAAAAATTGATGCTGGAAAACTTGAATTATCTAATGCTCCATTTTCTGTTTTAGAAGATATATCACACTTACAGCTTTTGATTTCTGCAAAAGCAAAAGAGCAGGAGTTGTCTTTAAAAGTGGAAACAGAAGGGCTTGAGGATGTTGTAGTTAATGGTGATAAATTAAGGCTTAATCAAGTTCTTTTAAACCTGCTTTCTAATGCTATGAAGTTTACTGAAAAAAATAAACACGTTACATTATCTGTTAATGTGCTTGAAAGAAATGATAAGAATATAACAATCAGGTTTATGGTTATAGATGAAGGTATTGGTATGAGCCGTGAAAAAATGGATAAAATATTTAATCCGTTTGAGCAGGCAGATACAAGTATAACAAGAAGTTTTGGCGGCACAGGGCTTGGGCTTAGCATATCAAAAAGCATAGTAGAGCTTATGGGCGGTAATATTAGTGTTATCAGCTGTTTAGGTGAGGGCAGCCGTTTTTGGTTTGATGTAACATTTGAATACGGAAAATTAGACAGCAGCGATAAAGATAGAGCTGTATTATTAGAAGATGGTTCACTAGAACAGTTTAGAGCATTAATTGTTGATGATGCTTTATTAAACAGAAAAGTTTTATGTACATTTTTAGCTAAAACAGGTATAAAAATGGAGGAAGCAGAAAGCGGCGAAGAAGCATTTGAAAAGTATATTGAAGCTCCTGCCGGTTATTTTAATATTATATTTATGGATATACATATGCCAAATATGAATGGCTATGAAACAACTGAAAAAATAAGGCGTTCAGATAAAATTGATGCATTAACTATTCCTATTTTAGCTGTTACTGCAGATGCCTTTAAAGAAACAGAAGAAAAAGTTATGCACTGTGGTATGAACGGCTTTATTTCAAAACCTATTAATTTTACAAAACTTAGTGAGGCTGTGAAAAAAGCATTAAACAGCCAGTTAAATACAAATGAAAGAATAATGGTTTGGACAAAAATAAAAAATCTTGATTAAATTGGAGTATTAATTTAATGGAAAATGTTAGAGTTTCAGCGGAAGAAGCTGTTAAAATAATAAAAAATGGTGGTATGCTTATTCTTACAGATGATGAATCACGTGAAAATGAGGGTGATTTAGTTATTGCATCAGAGTTTGTAACAGATGAGCATATAAATTTTATGGCAAAATACGGCAAAGGTTTAATATGTGTTAGTCTGCCAGCTGAAAGATGTGATGAACTGCAGTTACATCCTATGGTGCAGGAAAATACATGCAGATTTGGCACAGCTTTTACTGTATCGGTTGAAGCACGCGAGGGAGTAACAACAGGTATTTCTGCCCATGACAGAGCAGTAACGATAAAAACATTAATCAATCCTAATGCAACATTCAGGGATATAGTAACACCAGGGCACATGTTTCCACTGCGTGCAAAAAAGGGTGGTGTTTTAGTAAGGGCAGGCCAGACGGAAGGTTCTTTCGATTTAGCACGTATGGCAGGGCTTTATCCAAGCGGCGTAATATGTGAGATTATGGATGATGATGGTTCAATGGCACGTATGCCGCGCCTTGTTAAGTTTGCTCATGAGCATAATATTAAAATTGTAACTGTTGCAGATTTAATAAAATACAGGCTTGAACATGAACCTATTGTGCAGGAAATAGAAACTGCACTTATGCCGTCTGCTTATGGTAATTTTAAAATAAAGGGTTTTTTAAATACAAGTGATGAGCGTGAGGCTGTTGCAATAATTAAAGGGGATATATCAGGCGATGAGCCTGTTTATGTGAGAGTTCATTCTCAGTGTTTAACTGGCGATATTTTTGCATCATCTGTATGCGGCTGCGGCACAAAACTTCATAATGCGCTGCATACTATTGAAGAAAAGGGCAGAGGAGTAGTGCTTTATATATACAAAGATACTGCAAAAGCTGGATTTTTAAGCTCACCTGAAGGCACATTAAACTCTCATAAACCTAATGAAACAAATGAGGAAGGGTTTGGGTTTGGTGCAATGTGTTTACGTATGCTTGGTTTAAAAAAGATTAAGTTATTAGGCAACAGCCCTAAGGCTTTAAACCTTATTTCAAGCTACGGTCTTGAAGTTGTAAAATAAATTTATCTTATTTTATTTCATATATTAATTTTGGCTTGATATTTGCTTGTATTACAGCGTGGAGGTTTGATTATGATAAACTTAAACGCTGGAAACAAAGCAAATACTGCACAATCTTTATTACCATCTTTTACTGAAACTACTGATATTTCAGGAGATTCTTTTCAGTCTATTTTTGATTCGTTAAAAGAAAATTCATCTGATTTTTCAAACAGTATATACAGTAAAAAAGATAACAGTTTCTCATCATACAGGGAAAAAAATTCATATTCATCATATTCTGATAAAAATAAATATAATGAATATAGAAGTGAAGAAAAAAGGTATGATGAAAATGATGATAGAGAAAACTATTCTGCTGTAGAAAGAAAAGAATTTAGAGATGACAGTCCGTCAAGTAGAAATGTTAAAGACACAAATACAGTAAAAGAACAAAATGTATTTGAGAAAAAAGATATTAAATCTATGAGTAATAATCAAAAAGCAGAAAATATGGGAAATTCTGCAAATAGTATAAATCAATCAAACCAAAATAGTATTCAGGAAGATGCGCAGGATAATACAGTATCTATAAAAGATATTTTAGCATTACTGCAAACAGCTGCAAAAGTAAGTAATACTGGTATTTCAAATGACGAAAATGCAGTAGAAAATACTAATGATATTAATCTTGAAAATATAGATTTACAGGCAATATTGCAGGATATGGATAAAGCACTTTCAGAGCTTAATATATCTGATGATTTAAAAACACAGCTTAAAAATATTATTTCATCATTAGAAAATATGCCTCAGTCTGATTTAGAGCAGCTTATAGGTTATATTGGCGTGTTATCTGATGATTTTAATTTATCTGATATAAATGAGGAAAATATTTCTCTTGAAGAAATATCTGATAAAATATTAGGCAGTGAAAAAGATAAAGAATCACTTGAAAAAACATACACAATATTGGAAGAAAAAATTTCCCAGCTTAATATTAATGAAAGTGGTAAAGACAATGTTAAGGTAAGCCACCTTGAAACTGATAATTCATCTAGTGATTTAAAATCTTTAGATAATATTTCTGAGATAATTGAGAAAATATCATCTTTAATTGATGAGGCAGTTAATCAGTCAGAAATAAGTGATAACAGTGAAAAATTAGGGTTTGCTAAAGATATTTTACAGGCAGTCCAAAATGCTGCTGAAAATATTATGATACAGTCAAATCAGGTTAATCAGCAGACAGTTCAGTCAGGCAGTAAAATATTAGATGAAGCAGCTGTTATAAATGATAAATTAGCTAATAATACATTATTGAATGTGGATAGTGATAAGGTTAATAAAACAGAAGTTAAACCACAGGATACATTTTCTAATATAAATACAGAAAATGTGCAGGAAACTGCTGAGTTATTAGCTGATGCAGCAGTAAGTGATGATGTTAGTGCAGAAAACCAGGCATTAAAAGAAAATCTTAAAGAAACAGTTAAAGAAACTGTTAAAGAAACTGTTAAAGATACTGTTAAAGATACAGCAAAACAAAGTGATGCCGTATCTATTAAAGATATTCAGAAAGAATTTAAAACTGCAAATGTGGAAGTTACAGAAAGCCTGCGTGGAGAAAGTGCTGCTAAAGCAGAAATGAAAGCAGCAACTGTTACTTTTAATGAAGTAGGTAAAAATTTACAAAATAACTTAAGCCAAAAAGAAATGATGACTGGGCAAAATAATGCAGGGGAAAATTTTTCTACTACCCAAAGTGATAAAGGAAATAATTTCAATTATTTCTTAAAATCATCTGCAGAGGCTCAGGCAAAATATGATTTGTCACAAAGTAATCAATCTCAGGCAGCATATAATATGAGAGAGCCAAGAGATATTGAAAGGCTTGTAAGAACAATGCAGTCATCAGTTAATAAAGGTGAATCTAAATTAACAGTAGTATTAACACCTGAAAATTTAGGAAAATTACAAATACAGTTAACAGAAAGCGGTGGAAAAGTTACTGCTAAGTTCTTATCAGATAACGAAAACAGCCATAAAATCATAATGGCACAAAGTGATTTATTAAAAAATCAGCTTTCAGAGAAAGGTATAGTAATTGATAATATGGAGTTTGCTTTTAATGATGCGATGAGCAGGCAGCAGACTGGTGAAGAACAGGGCAGGCGTGCATCTAAACAATCCCAAAGAAATAAAGTGTTTAAAAATCAGGAAGAAGATTTAGAAGTTGGCACGCAAGTTGCTAATAATAAGTCAACAGGCATATATGCCTAAGATAAGAGGAAAAAAATGCAAAATAATTTATTAGGACAAATTGAGCCTACAACAATTACACAGCAGCAAAACAAAACACAGAAAGGGGTTGGTGATGCAACACTTGACCAACAGGATTTTTTAAACCTGCTTGTTACACAGCTGCAAAACCAAGACCCATTAAACCCAACAGATAATACTGAGTTTATGAGTCAGACTACAGCATTTTCTCAATTAAATGAAATGACTAATATGAATACTAGTTTAGAGAAAATGTTAGAGTTATTAAGTATGCAGGCTTACAATAACAGCTCATTAACTTCTGGTTCAGGTTTTATTGGTAAAAAGATTGAATACCAAACAAATACTGTAACAGTTGGTGGCGACAGCCTGAAAAATATTTCCTTTTATCTTGGTGATGATGCACTGGCTGAGAAATCTCAGATTAATATTTATAATAAAGATGGTGCATGTGTAGCCATAGTTAAACCTGATAAAGATTTAACTTCTGGTAAAAACATTATTCACTGGGACGGAACAGGTGTTGGTGGTGTAAAAGTTGCAGACGGTACATATTACTTTGAAGTGCAGGCTTTCAACTCTGCTGGTGAACAGGTGAAAGTTCAAGAGTATGGCACAGGTATAGTTCAAGGTGTTAAAATGTCAAACGGTGTGCTTTACTTTGATATTGGAACAGGTGTTATTTCAAGTGAATATGTTTACTCTGTGTATGACCCAAGTCTTAAAAATGAAGGCGAAGGCAGCACAGACAGTGGTTCATCTAATAACAGCAGCTCAACAGGCAGCGAAGCAGATGAAAAGGCAATTTAATTAAAGGAAAAAAATAAAAAATAAAATAAATAGTAAGTATTTTGGTATATTTGAAAGGAGCGTCGAATATATCAGAAAAGCATTTCGGAGGTGCTTTTATGTTAAAGTCATTATACAATGCAGTCAGCGGATTAGGTGCAAACCAAAAAGCTATGGATGTTTTAGGTAACAATATTGCAAACGTAAATACTATTGGTTTTAAATCAAGCAGGGCAGTATTTCAGGATTTAATGAGCCAAACATTAATTGGTGGTAAAACTCCAACAGATTCTCGTGGTGGTATTAACCCACGTCAGGTTGGTAATGGTGTTTATCTTGCAGCTGTTGACACAATTTTTACAGCAGGTGTTTTAAAGTCAACTTCCAGTACAACAGATTTAGCTATTCAAGGAACTGGCTTGTTTGTAGTTCGTGGTGAAGGTTCTAGTGAAAACTATTATACTCGTGCTGGTGACTTTAACTTTGATAATACTAATACATTAACTACCCCATCAGGTTATAGAGTTCAAGGCTGGATGTCTGACCCTGATACTGGTGTATTAAATAAACAAGTAAGCGTTGGTGATATTGTATTAGGTACTAACTATCAAGTAATGAAACCAAAAGCATCAACAGAAATCAGTATGTCTGGTGCATTAAATACTACTGCAACAGCATCAACTGTTACTTATGGTAAACTTTTAACTCAGGCTTCTGCTAAACAGGATGTTAACTCAATGCTTAGTTCAAGTGGTGTAGCTATGGACTTAGCAGACGGCGAAAAAGTTCGTATTACAGCAAGCCCAACATTATATACTCCAATGAGCCAGCTTTCTGATAAAAACGGTACATCACTTGGAATAAGTGAACTTAATGGTAACGTTACTTTTAGGATTAATGGTTCTTCTTATTCATTAAACTATACTTCTCTTGGCGGCGGTTCTTTAAATGACGGTAAATATACTACTATTGAAGACTTTCTGCAGGAAGTAAACAATATATTTATGCAGGCTACAAAAGAGCATGTTGATACTGCTACAAATACAGCAGGTACACCTATTGCAACAATGACTTTTAAAGACGGTAAATTTGCGATTGAAGCAAACTACGGCCATGAATTTGAAATTAATGGCATAAGTGGTTCTTCTCAATTAGCTGCATTACTTTCACCACTTGCTACAACTTATAAAGCAGGTAAAACAGAGTATTCTTCTACAATTAATTATCAAAAAGAAGTAACTTATCAAAAAGATTTTACAAGTATAGAACAGCTTGCTGACAGGATTACAAACTCTGTAAATGGTGGTATTGTGCCTAACGGCTTTAATGCAGAATTTCTTGATAATAACTTTGGCTTAAATGAAGGCGAAGGTATATCTTTTGATAATATTACAGTTTATGACTCAGCTACTGGCACAGCTGCTGCAACATTAAAGGTAGGACCATTTACTTATACAGAAACAGTAAACCCTACTATTAGAAACCAATTCCACACTATTCAGGAATTAGGCAGATTAATTACTGATGCAGTTAATGAACAGTTAGCAATAACTAATGTTAATGGCGTTCCAGTTACAACAAGAGTTTCTTTTGGTCTTGATGGTAACAAGTTAAGTTTTTCAGTAACTGGTGCAAGTAATGCAATATCTTTTGGTGAAAGTACACTTCATCAGGCATTAGGCAGCACAGCTACACCAAATACATACTTAAAAATGATTTTTGATAACTCATTAAATACTTATGGTGCTAATGATATTGTTACACCAAAACAGTTAAATGATGTAGTATCTACTGTTGATATTGACCCAATAGCTGGTAAAGGTAGAATAGTTTATAATTATGAAGATACAGAAGCAAATACTCTTGTAGATATGTCTACTAATAACCTTTATATGCAAAATGGTGAAACACTTGTATTCAGGTTAGCAAATATGGCAAATCCTATTATATTAGAGTATAATACAGCTGGTGGTGGTGCAACTCCTCCTGCACAAGCTACATTTACTAATGCAACTACTCTTGCACAACAGTTACAGGCACAAATACGAGCACAAGGTGGTGCTAATTTTGCAAATGTAACTGTTAATTATGACCAAGCAACAAATACATTTACAGTAAATAGTGGTAACCCAGCTCAAACTATTTCTTTTTCAAGAATAGAAACTACTGCTAAAACACCATTTTTAAAAGAAATGTTATCCAGCGGGTTAGTAGGTCAGAATATTACTAATGCAGGCTATACAATAGAAGGTGAATCAAATATTGTAGACAGCATAACAGGGCTTGATATTACAAAAGCAAATAAAGGCGAAATTTTTAATAACAATATGTTTGCTGGCAATACTACAGGAACATTAGGAATAGGTAAATCTATCACATCTGAACAGTTTTTAACAACTGCAGATGAAACTACTTTAATGATGGATTTATTTAACGAAAACGGTAACTACATGAACTTTGTAGAAAACCAATCTACACTTGAAATGAAAGGAAGTATTAATAAAGAGCAAATCACAAATAACGGATACTTCTCAATCGGTGCAACAAGCACAGTAGCAGACTATATGCTTGCAATGGAAAAATTTGTAGATTTAAATGGCGGCCATAATACTTTTGATAACGTTGTAATAGAAAATGGTATTATTAAAGTAACTGGTGAAAAAGGTGCTAGAAATAATATAGATTACTTAACAGTTACAGCAACTGGCGGTTCTGAAACATCAAACACTATATTTAATAACGCTATGCAGGGTACAACAACTGCTGCAACTGGTGGTATTGCTTACAGAACTATGGAAGTTTATGATGAACAGGGTAACAAACATAACATTAATTTTACATTCAGCTTATGGAATGAAGAATTAAATGAATGGAGAATGGAAATAGCAACTGATGACCCATTAAATGATGTGGCAATTAATGGAGCAAGCCAAAATGAACTTATTTTAAGGTTTAATTCTGACGGTACATTAAGCCATATGTATGACAGGTTTACAGTTCCTTCAAAAGTAATTGCTAACCCTACACTTAGGTTTTCTGCTGCAAACGGTACAAACACTATTAACCCAATTGCATTAAACTTAGGTACAGCAGGCGAAAATGATGGTTTATCAATAGCAGCTAACGGCGGCGGTATTACAAAAGCTTCTACAGATGGTTATACAGTTGGTGATTTAACTAAAACTATGTTTAATACAGCTGGTGAACTTGTTGGTACATATTCAAATGGTCAAACAAGAGTTTTAGCACAAGTTGCACTTGCTACTTTCGTTAATGAAAGAGGTTTAGAAAAAGTAGGTGATACAATGTTTCAGGCAACTGGTGCATCTGGTCAGGCTACAATAGGCGAACCTATGACAGGTGATAGAGGCGAAATTGCTGCATCTATGCTTGAAAACTCAAACGTTGATTTATCAACAGAGCTTGTAAATATGATTACAACAGAAAGGGCATATCAATCAAACTCTAAAACTATCTCTACCTCCGATGAGATGATTCAAGAGTTACTTAACATGAAACGTTAAGATAGATAGATGATTAAAATTTTCCCTTAGGGTAAGCCATTCGCTCCGGTGAACCCTGGGGGATTTCAAAGCATACCACAAAAGAGGAACAACTCAGTCGGGCTTTGATTCGCATATGAAATGCTGGGGTGTGAGAGTATACGCGCATGTACTTATCACCCCCTCATTTCTAAAATATTCTTTATTATTTCTAATATTTTCCAAATTATATTTATCATTGACAATAGAATGATTATAAAGTTATTATCGCTTTATTATTAATATTTCTACAAACAGGTATTTTCTATGTTTAATAAGATTAAAAGCATTTTACTTCTGCCATTTAAGGTAGATAACAGGGGCATATCTGATTTAAGCTTTAAAACTGGTGCTGCTATTTTTTTATTTTTAGTGATTGCCGGCATTATTCTTTATAAGTCTATATCTTACTATAAATTTACTTATTATGATTATATAGATGCGGAGCAGGCGGTAAATGATTATTTTGTTCAGGGTAATGTTAGTATAGAAAAGTTTGATTATCAAAATTTTCGCATGACATCAGGGGCAGTAAACCTGCATTTTAATTCTATTAAAGAAAACCCCAGATAGTAACATATATTGAAGATAAGCCCCCATATAATGAAGATATAGTGAAAAGGGCAAATACTTTATTTAATGAGATAGGTATAGGCAGTGCAGAATATAATAACGGCGTCCTTATTTATTTGGCAGCCAATGATGTATCATTTAAAATAGAAATTGGCTATGGTTTAGAAGATGTTATTACAGACAGCATTGCAGGAAGAATATTAGATAATGCAATATATAATGCAGGCGGTAAGGATAATATTAGCGAATCAAATATAAGCAGTGTTTTATTATCCATATTTACAGATATTGCAGAAATTACAGCAAAAAAATATAATATAGATATTAGTAAAGATTTACATTTGTATTCATGGGATAATATTAAATATCGTCAGGCTCAGGATACAAAAGCAGCGTATTTAAAAATATTAATTATTTCATTATCATTATTTATTATTCTATTAATGTTATCAAAGCGTTATGTAATTTCAATGCTTATAGGTCCTATTTTAATAATAGCTGTTATATTATTTTTTTAGGGTATCCTGCTGCTGTCATTATTGGATTTTTTATTTATCCTTTAAAATCTATTTTCAGCTTAAATTTAGATGATAAAGAATATGAAGCATTTACGAAATCAAAGAAAAGTGATGATGTTAACGAAGAAGAAAAACGTGAAGTAGATAAAGTTAATGAAAACCTTTTATCATTAATGATTATACCGCCTAAAAACAGGTCTTATTTTAAAAATATGCCATACCAGTTTGTGATATTTTATTTCACTTTATTTTTAGTATTATTTTTCGTAGTAGTTGATTTATTTATGGCTGTTGATTATAAATCAATAAAGTATGTTTTTAATCCTAATGATAACTATACTGTTAAAGAAAAAATATCTCTTTATACAAATGCAGGTAATTTAAAGATTTATGAAAATGTTGGTAATAATACATATAAGGAAGATAATACATTTGGTAAAGAATTATATGGTATAAATTATATTTTCAGACAATATGGCATAAATGCGCCAGAGATTGCAGTATGTGCACAGATTAATAATAATTTTAATAAAATATATGATGCTCAAACGTGCTATAAATATTTTAAACTTGATAAATTATTAAAAGATAATGGTTTATTAATATATTATAAATATAATACTAATGATTATACCACAGAATTAGAAATTATAGCAGGCAGTGGTTTAAAAGACTTATTTCCTAATTATGTAATAAGAAATATTCAATCAAATGCTATGTATTATTCATATAACAGCCGTGATTTATTAAATATTGATAATAATACAAAAATTATTGGGCAGCAGGAATTAGATAATGACATTTTAAAGCAATTTCAGCAACTAGATAAGTTACAAAATTACATTAAGGAAAAAAATATATATTTAAGTGATGAACAAAAAATTCTGGGTGAAAAAATTGATATTATGCAGGATTTTTATAAAAAAATGATAAGTATAAATCAAGTTAAATCATCATATAGTAATGGTAATGCAGGAAAAGTATTGCAGACAGCAGTAAGAGATTCTGCAAAAGTAATTGCAAAGGCGTATAATATTAATATTAATGTGGATACAGATACACTTCTTTCATACTGCGAAAAACCTTATGAAACTAGATTATATACTGATTATATAAAAAATATATTAAAACTTGCAGGCGCTATTTTTATTATTATAGTAATATTTATTTTAGTAATTAAATTTAAGTCGTTAAGAACTATATTTCTATATAATTTTATGCTATACAGCTTTATTTTAGCGTTCATCTTAAAGGGTATATTTCTTGGTATTTTAATTTTTGTAATGATTATATATATACTTTATTTAAGGCATATAGGAGTAATAGGCGGCGGCTCTGGCTCAGGGGGCAGGTCAGGCGGCAAAAGAGGTGGCAGTTTTCGTTCAGGTGGCAGGTCATCAGGTGGAAGCAGGTCATTTGGCGGCGGTGGCAGAAGTGGCGGCGGCGGTGCTTTTAGATGACAGCTGTAAATATAAAAAGCCGTGTAAAGATTAGTAAAATCAATCTACACGGCTATAAATATTTTATAAGTAAATTCTTTAATTAATTGCAGCAGCTTTCACCGTCTTTGCTAGGTGGAGTGTAACCCTCTTTTAAATACTGCTGCACTCTGTCATATTCTTCATCAATACTTTTATCTGTATTAGGTTTAACAGCGTTAATAACAAGCATAACAATTAAGTTTGTTAAAAAGCCAGGAACTATTTCATACATATATTGATTTAAGCCTGTGAAATACCATGTAAGCATAACGATTGTGCCTGCCACCATACCAGCAAGGGCAGAATACCATGTAGTTTTTCTAGAATAAAGTGCCATAAGAACAACAGGTCCAAAAGCTGCACCAAAACCACCCCAGGCAAATGTTACAAGGTGAAAAATATTGCTTGATTTATCAAATGAAAGTATTAATGCCACAACAGAAATAATAAGCACAAACACACGGCTTACAAGTAATAATTCTTTACTACCAGCTTTTGGTTTGATTACATTAGCATAAATATCTTCTGTTAATGTAGATGAGCATACAAGCAGCTGTGAAGAAATAGTAGACATAATAGCAGCTAAAATTGCAGCTAAAAGCACACCTATAAAATAAGGAGAAACGAAATCTCTTATCATATATATTAAAACTTTTTCTTCATCACCGCTTGGTAGCTCTTTATATAAAGGTATGCCTAAAAGTCCGATAACTACTGCACCAGTTAATGAAATTATTACCCATATCATAGCAATTGTTATAGAGCGTGGCAGAAGTTTTATATTTTTTACGCTCATAAACCTAACTAATATGTGAGGCTGACCAAAATAGCCAAGCCCCCAGGCAGCGCTGGAAATTATTGAAAGCAATACCACCATAAATGCGCCCTGTGGAATAGGGTTAAAAGTGCCGTCTTTAGCTGCAAAAGCCTGTGCCATAGTGTCTGGGTCAATATTATTATAAGCAATAAATGGCAGCACAACTATTGCAAATACCATAAGCAGCGCTTGAAATAAGTCTGTCCAGCATACAGCTAAGAAACCGCCTAAAAGAGTATAGAATATCATAACAGCCATACCTATTACTACTGCAGTTCTATAATCTATATTAAACATTGATTCAAAAAGTTTGCCGGCGCTAACAAGCCCAGATGCTGCATATACTGTAAAAAATAATAATGTGATAACAGATGAAATAAGGCGTAATAAGTTAGTAGGGTCTTTAAATCTTCTGCCTAAAAATGAAGAAAGTGTCATAGAGCCAGTTTCCCCAGTATAAAGCCTAAGCCTTGCAGCAACAAATATCCAGTTTAAGAAAGTGCCTATTATAAGCCCAACCGCAATCCATATTTGGTTCATACCTGCAAGATATATGGCACCAGGCAGCCCCATTAAAAGCCAGCCGCTCATATCACTTGCCTGGGCAGATAAAGCCGTTACCCAGCTGCCCATACCTCTGCCGCCTAATAAATAATCTTCTAATCTGCGAGATTTAAAATAAAAATGTATCCCCATAAAGATTAATATTAAAAAATATAAGATAAAAGCAGCATACGTCATCCAGTTATTCATTATAAACTCCAATATTATATTAAATATTAAGTTATGATAATATCATAAATATATTATATATGTAAACAAATATTTATTTATATAAAAATATAGAGATGTAAGTATTTGATAATATTTAATATTAAATAATTATGTAATTAAAATATAAAAATTATCTTTTTTATTGTTGACAAAATAAAATATTATATTAATATATGATATGCTTTTTAAAAAAATAATAACGAGGTAAAAGTTATGAAAAAGTCTTTCTTATTAATTTTAGCAAGCCTTTTTGCTATTTTTGCACTTGCTGGTTGTGCAGATAATTCTAAAAATGACACTCCAGTACCAGTAATTACTAATACTCCAGTTGATTTAGCAAATCCTGGAACACTTAATGGTAATTATAAAGTTGTATTTTTTGGTTCACAAGTAACTAATCCACGCAATTTTACAATGCCAGGACTTGAAAGTATTGCAAATCTTGTGTATGTATCTAATGATTGTGCAAAAGCAGAAGAATTATATCCTACAATAGTAAATCAAACTTCAGTAGTTAATCAATGCACACCAGAACAACAAGTAACTATACTTGATGGTTCAGTTGTAATGACTGTTGTAAATGGTAACCTGAATATTTCTTCAAGAATGCAAATGGAAGGTGGTTCTATTGAGCTTTCTCCATCAGATAAATATCAATATACTATATATAATGAAACTACTGACCTTACAAATTTTCAAGGCACAGGTGTAACTGGCTGGAATTATGATGCAGCAAATAATGCACCATCAGCAACTTCTACAGAATATCCAGAAAGCCCATTTACTATTTCTAAATTAGATAATGGTTCTATTAGAATAGATATGACATTAGTTGGTAAAACTGTGGATATGTCTAGCATGATGCCAGGAATATCAGGCACAGTAGATGCTGTTAATACTATCATACTTAAAAAAGTAAGTGATGATACAACTACTCTTGAAAATGCACTTCAAGCAGAATTTACTTCTACAGGAACTGGTCTTTAATATAAAGTAAAAACTTTATAGATTATGCAGCGGTGGTTTATAGCCACCGCTTTTTTTATGTTCTTCTATTTTATTATTTATTTAAAACCTGTATAATCAGGCGAATAGATTTATAACATACTAGTTAAAACTGCCTATAAGACTCATTGTTTACGCTCTGAGAAATGTAAAGTAATGGTAACTAAAAGCCCACAGTACGAGTGCTTTTTACGAATACATATTTCCCAACTGAATAAGGAGGAAATAGAAATTGTACATGCTGGGGGCAACAAGGAATTTACTTCCGTAGTTACATGTATTAAAAAATTCAGGGAAGAATTTTTTAATAAAAGTTTATACAAGTTCTTTCAGAGTCTATAAGACAGGTGAAGAATATAATAATAACTAAGTTATTATTATATTATGATTTTTCTGCTGTAATATGAAAGATAATCTTGATATCAGTAAAAATAAATTATATTGAAATAAAATTTTTATTAAATCTAATATTTAAAAAGTGATTATGAATAAAAAAACTTCGCTGATATAATCAGCGAAGTTTTATAAGATTGCAGATATATATATGCTTACATTCCAGTATTGTTTATTGTAAAATATGTTTCATTAGTTAAAGTAACTGGAGATTGAAGAATAATACCACTATCATTTTGGTTTCTTTGCT
>DXAQ01000046.1 GCA_019116905.1 Candidatus Mucispirillum faecigallinarum
GCCGAAGAGCAAACTACCCGTTAAACGGGTAGTTTTGATTTTACATAATGGCACAATACTTGCTAAATAAATTATGAAAAAATTTGTTTATGGATAGCTTAGGCAAAATTTACCATAACTGCAGGAGGAAAGGGCTTAATATGCAGGAAAATTTAAGCACAAAAAAATATTTAAAAAAATTAAAAAAAGTGCTAAAGTTTTCTAAGGTAAGTCCGATAGGGAAGATGAGCATTGGAGGATATTATGAGAATTGATAGCAATATGATGTCTGGAATGGACACATTAGAACAAACTTCCCGTAAAAGAAATGTAGAAAAAGTTTCTACAAACGAAAGCCAAAACACTTCTGCAGTGGAAAGTGATGTTGTATCTATTTCTGAAAAAGGTAAAGATGTTTCAGAAATGACTCGCACTCTTAAAGAGCTGCCTGATGTACGTGCTGATAAAATAGCAGATTTAAAAGAAAGAATTGCTAACGGCACATATAATGTATCAGGTAAAGATATAGCTGCTAAAATAGTGAATACTGCATTAGAGGACGTATTCTAAAATATTTGCTGGGTAAATTTTTCCATAGGTTATCCTTAAAGGTACAGCTATAAGCCTTTTAAGGAGGACATATATGGAACACGATTCTGTTAAAAACTTAGTGGAGATATTAAAATCACAGGTTAGCCATTACAGCCTTATCCGTGATACTCTGCAGGAAGAAAAGACAGCAATTACAAGCTGGAATAATGAAAAAATAAGGCAGCTTAATACTCAGAAAGAGCAGATTTCTAAAAAAGAGAAACTTTTAGAAGAAGCGCGTAAAACAATATCTTTGCGTATAAAAGATGAGTATGGTTTAAGTGATGATACTTTATTAACTATTATAGACGGCATAAATGACGGCGAATATAAAGATGAGCTTATTAGATTACGTGATGAGCTTTTAGTATTAGTTGCAGAAATATCTCAAATTACAACTTCCTTAAAAGTAATTTACAATACCAATCTGAAAATAATTAATGATATAAAATCAAAAATGGGGTTTGTGCCTGCTGGTAAATACGGCATGGATAAATCTACTGTTACACTTCCGTCTGCATTGCAGATAACAGGTTAAGGGGGTGTTATCATGAGTAATTTACTTGGTATGATGTGGACTGGTGTATCTGGTCTTAATGCAGCACAAACTGGTATATCTGTAACAGGTAACAATATTGCCAATATGAAAACGGAAAATTATTCCAAACAGACTGTTGAGCTTGTTACAAAAAAACCGCAGTATACATATAACGGAGCAATAGGCAAGGGCGTTGATGTGCAGTCAATCAGGCGTGAATACGATGACCTGCTTGCAAAAAGCGTGCGTAATTCTAATTCAAACTATCAGTATTACAATTCAATGAGCACAACGTTGAAAAATGCTATGCTTTATTTTAATGAATTAGAATCAGGTTCAGGTCTTGGTGATGCATTAAAAGATTATTTTAATGCATGGCAGGATTTAAGTAACTCTGCACCAGATGAAACATCAGAATCTCTTACAAAAAGAACTGTTCTTGTAGAGGCTGCAGATACTCTTGCCATAAAAATCAGGGACGGCTATCAATATTTAGAAGATGCAAGAACACAGTGTGATACAAATATTCAAACTGAGGTAGATGCAATAAATGAAATAACTACTCAGCTTGCGCAGTTAAATAAAGAGATTGTATCAGCAGAGGCTATGGGTCAGCCTGCAAATGAGTTAAGAGATATGCGGGACGGTCTGCTTGATGATTTAGCAGAAAAAACACAAATTTCTACTTATTTAAGAGAGGACGGCTCTGTATCAGTTTATATGAACGGCCAGACTCTTGTAGATAACGGCACAGCCCATATTTTATTTACAGAAAAAGACCCAGAAAACGGCAACCACTTAAAAATTATGTGGAAAACTGATAACCCTAACTCTAAACCTATTGATATGACATCATTTATGAAAGGCGGCGTTATAGCTGCACAGCTTGAAGTACGTGATAATCAGTTAAAGCAGTACCAGACTGATTTAGATGAAATGGCAAAAAAAGTAATTGAAGAAACAAACAGAATTCATGCAACTGGTGTAGGGCTTGATAAAGCAACAGAATATACTGGTAAAACTCAGGTGATAAATCCAGAATACCCATTAAATTCAACTGAGGGTGGCCTGCCTTATGAAGTAAAATCTGGCTCTTTTGATATTAATATTTCAACACCTACTGGAAAAACTGATGATGAAGGTAATGAAATATATGATACTAAAAAAATTACTATTCAGGTAAATGCCAGTGATACATTAAAAACTGTACTTGAAAAAATTAACCAGCAGGGTGCAAACTATGTAAATGCATCAATTAACCTTGATAACACAGTAACAATAAAAGCGGCATCAGGCAGTTATATTGCTTTTGGAGAAGATACATCAGACTTTTTAATGGCAACAGGTATGAACTCCTTTTTCTCAGGCAGCAGCGCTAAGGATATAAGCATAGAAGCATCTGTTAAAGAAAACCCAAGACTAATTGCAGCCTCAGAGTTTGGAGCAGAAGGCGATAATACAAACGCATTAAAAATTGCTCAGTTACAGACTACTTCTTTTTCTACTACAAAAGGCGATGTTACATTCAGCGCTTTTTATGGATATTTCATAGGCGAAATGAGCAGTGCAAAATCACAGGCAGATACATTTACTACAACAACAGAAATGTCATACTCTGAATTAAGCACACAGCTTATGTCAATACGTGGTGTATCAGAGGAAGAAGAAGAGGTTAACTTAGTATTATATCAAAGAATGTATGAAGCAAACTCAAGATATATTAACGTTATAGATGAAATGCTTAATACTCTTATTAACAGTTTAGGTTCAGCAGGCAGATAAACATAAAAACTCATAACACATATCCTTTTACCCTCTGATATATTTTATAATATTTCAGAGGGTTTTTCATTATTAATATCTAATTTTGGCAGCATATTTGCTAATAATTTTTATACAAAACTGATTATATAAATGCGGACTAAAAAGTCAAAAGAAATGGAGCGCTTTTATGAGAGTAACATTTAATATGCGTGGAATGCAGATGAAAGATATGCTTGCAACAAGTCTTTCAAACTATACAGAGGCTGCAAAAAAAGCAAATGCACAGCAAAGTTTAGTAAATCCATGGGAAGATACAAGTAAGTATGTGGGTGCATATAATGTGCAGAACATGATAGATGAGCTTACACAATTCAGTGAAAATGCAAATAGTGCATCTAACTGGTTAAATAATACAGATGCGGAACTTCAAGAGCTTGTAGAGGCTTTAAAACAGGCAAGAGATGATTATGCAATTGCAGGAGCATCAGATACTTATGATGAAGAAAGCAGGAAAGCGTTAGCGCAGGATGTTTTAAGTTTATATAATCAAATAATGGATATAGCAAATGCCAGCTATAATGGCAGATATATTTTTGGTGGTTTTCAAACAGGTACTAAACCTTTTACAGGTGGTACAAGTGCTGTAACAAATGTTATTACTAAAAACGAAAATGGTGAAAATTTATCAGGTGATGCAATAACAAAAGATGTTTTTAGTGATATGACAGAATTATCATCAGGCAGATATACAGCAAAAATAACAGTAAATAATAATACAGGTATAGCAAAATTACAGCTTTATGATGAAAAAGGCAATGTAATGATAATGGATTCTAATGGTTCAGATGAATCTGGCGGCACAGGAAATAAGTCATCAGTTTCAATGACTTTTGAATATGAGCCTGGTAAAGTAATAAATACAGGCAGAGGAATGTCATTTAAAATGCCTGATGATTTAGAAAACCCTACATCTATTGTTATGGAGTTTGATTATAAATCAGGTTCAGAGATAACATATCAGGGCGATAATGGATATATTTATACGCAGATAGGATACAGCCAGGATATTGCAGTAAATATGCCTGGAAGTAATATTTTTACGCAGTCAAGTTTAGTGTTACAGGGTTCAGCATTTAATACAGTAAACGGTATGGCTGCCACATTAAATACACTTTTTTCTAATATGGATAATACAAATATAAGCATAGGTGATTCTATTAAGATTTCAGGTACAGACCATAATGGTAATAAAGTAGGTACTGCAAGTCTTATATCAAACAGCAACCCTAGTTTAGATTTAGCATCAGCTACTGAAAAAGAAAGAACATTAACTATCACTTATGGTGATAAACTTTATAAAGTAGTAGTGCCTCAAAAATCATATAAAACTACAGATGAGCTTGCTAATGCAATAAATACTGAGCTTAAAAATGCAGAATATATTGGCTCAATCAGCGGCCTTTCTGGTGTAAATGCTGATATTAATGATTATGAAGCACTTGTTAATGCGCAGGTTAATTCCGGCAAATATCAGGGCGAGATTACAACTGCCGGCAAAAATACATATAAAGTAGATTTATCAAGTGAATTAAAAATATCAGCAGACGGGGACAGGCTTAATTTTACAAGCCAGAAAGCAGGAGATAATGTACGTATTGCAGTAACAGGTACAGACCAAAGTTTATTAGGCTTTAAAAATGCAACTGTTGCAGCAGAGGGAAAAGATACTACTTTTGAAATAGGCTATGATTTCCATACTGATACAATAGACCCTGTTGAAACTACTTACGATAAATTTGATTTAACTGGTACAACTTACACATTTTATGTAAACGGCAAGGAAGTAACAGTCAATAAACCTGCTACAACAACAAATACATTAGCAGGCCAGACAGCAGCTTTTGGTACAAATGATGTGGAACTTAATATTAATGGTAAAACAGTTAAAATACCAGCAACAGAATTTAATGCAGCAGCAGATAAAGCAGAATATTTAAATGGTAAATTAAGGGATGCAGGGCTTGCAGGTGAAGCAGTAATCCAAAATATAACAGGGCCGGTTGCTGGTAATTATACTTTTGATTTAACAACTACAAACGTAAGCAAAAAAGAGCTGGAGTTTGCTTTTGATGAGGCATTAAGAAAAGCAGGCTTTGATTTTGAAGTTGGTGTAAGCCTTGATTTAAATCCAAACGATGCAGCAAATCTTGGTAATTTTGATATAACTTTTTCACTGCAAAATTATAATATGGATAGAGATACAACATTAACTACAACATATTATGATAATACAACAATACCGCCAACATCTAATATGAAAACAGCTGCACTTGACAGAAGCCGTTTAAATGATGCGCAGGAAAAAACACTAGGTGATTACGTAAATTTTATTAAAGATTTATACGGCCAGACAGTAGATGTATCTATTCAAGATGGTAAATTAACTATTGCAGATTTAAGAAGCGGAGACAGTAAACTTACATTTAGAACAAACGCACAAAATCAGGGTATAAGCCATGCAAATGACCAGGTAACAATAGTAGGTGGAGCATATACCGGCACAAGAGATGATACATGGAATGTATCTGTTACAACTACACTTGGGCAGAATGACCAGAGAAATATTGCCATAACAATTGTAGATAAACAGGGTAACACAATCTATAATAAAGTAACAGCTGATTATAAAGGTGGACCTATCCAGCTTTTAAATGGTGTAACAATTACGCCAGATGATATGGAAATACCAAACCCGTTAGACCCAGCAAAAAGAGAGTCTACAACTACATTTCAGCTTGATTTAAAAGCAGAGCCTGGCTTAAGTTTTGGTGATGTAAATATTAAAGAATCAGGTAAAAATGTAAATGTATTCAGGTCAATAGAAAACTTAATGCATGCACTTGAATATAATATTACTAAAAACGGTTTTGGTGAGCCTTCTGCCTGGAAAGCAACAGATTTAAATTCTACTGCTAAACCATTTTTAGACGGCGTATTCCAAGGCAATTTTAACGATAACTGGAAATATGAAATACAATCAGATAACCAGAAAACAGACTTTTATCTGCAAAACGAATATAAAACTACATCAGGTCAGGTGCAGTATGATGCTCAGGCGTATGCTAATAACCCATTATTAAATTTCAGTGTAGATATATTTGATAATACAACAGGTAAACAGAACAGGGTTAATGTATCAATAGATTTAAGTAAAGCAAACCCAGCAATTACAAATGCAGAAACAGCTCAAAACTATATTTTAGAGCAGTTAAATAATAATCCTGATTTTGTAGATGCAGGAATAAGGTTTGCAAATAATAACGGCACAATAGAAATACAGTCTGGCAGCGGTACAAAAATAGCAAACTTTGCAAACTCTGCTTCAAATCCAGCAGAAAGAGCATTTGCAAACTATGTAATGGGCTTTGAAACTGTTGCAAACGGCTCTATGCAGGATACATTTACAGCAGCTTTTACATTCAAAGTGGCAGACCCGCTTGACCCAGTTGGTTCTGGTTTTAAAGATATAACTGTAGACCCTGTAGTAAATGTAACAAGTAATAATGTAGTGGTAACAGCAGGCGGCACTTTTGCATTAAATATTGACGGTAAAACAGTGAATATATCCTCAGATGAATTGATTGCAGCAGCAAATCCAAATGATTTTATAAATGAAAAATTAAAAGAGGCAGGAATAAGCCTTAATGAAGGAGCAACAGCAGTTACTCCTAACCCTGATGGCACATATAACTTTCAGTTAACTGCATTTACTAATAAAGAAGATATTCTTGCAAAAATAAATGCAGAATTAACTGCAGAAACAGGGGGCAGAATAAAAGCAAATATAGCCTCAGATGGCTCAATACAGTTTTCAACAGCTTTAACAGATTTACCTGTTGAATCATCAGTTGCTTCAAATGCTGCATATAATCCGTTATCAATAGGTTTAACTAATGATGCAGCAACAGGTAATGTGGCAGAGTTAACAGTATCAGGAGTGCAGACTCCAAAAACTGACCTTAGCGGGCTTTCAGAAGATGCGCGAACATTAACTATTACATATTATGATGAAACTACGAAAGAGCAGAAAGAAGTGTCTGTTACTCTTGATAACAGAGAATATACATCAGCTCAGGAAATGGTGGACCATATAAATAAACAGCTTACAGATAAGGGGATAGCTGCTGATGATTTAAGTGCTGTAATAAATAATAAAGGTGAAATAGCCTTTACAAAAACAAATCAAAATTTTAGCACAATCACAGTAGAGGGTGATTATGCCGGCACACTTGGTTTTCCAAAAGCAGGGGATAAGGTAGCTGTTAAAGTAACAAATGCAGAGGGTGGCTTAGTGCAGAATGTTTATCTTGATACAGCAAATAAAAGCGTATTTGTATCAGACGGTCTGCATTTAGGCTTTGATGCAGGCACATTTAGTGCTACAGACAGCTTTACAGCAGCAGTGGGCAGTGGTGTAGAAAACGAGATAGATACATTAGATGCAGCAGTTAATCAGGTTTTACAGGCAGGCACATTAATAGGTACACGAGGCCAGAGAGTAGAATCTGTAATTAAATTTCAAGAAACTGTTATTAAAAATAATGAAGAAATAAAAGCAGGTTATTTAGGAGCAACAGCTACTGATGTAATTAAACTTACTACTGATTTAAAACAAGCAGAAACAGCATATCAGTCAGCTATGAGTATAGTAACAAATATGATGAGTATTTCTATACTAGATTTTCTTGGATAATTAGTGTATAGTAGGTAAGAGATATGGCAAATACTGTATCAAAACAGGATATTAAAAAGGAAGGCAGCAGCAGAATGAAGATTAATTCAGCTAAATTAGGAGAGATTGAATATTCTGAAGATGATGTGATTACGTTAAGCTCTCCGCTTTTAGGGTTCCCTGATTTGCAGGATTTTTTGATAATTTCTGATGATAATTCGTACCCATTTTTATGGTTTCAATCAGTGGAGGATACAGATATTTGTTTTATCCTTATTGAAACTAATACTTTTTTTAAAGATTATCATCCAGATATTCCAAAAAGGGAGTTGAAAGTATTAGCAATAAATAATAAAAAAGATATGAAATTATTTTCTATTGTTGTAGTTCCCTCAGACCCAAAATTATCTACAGCTAATTTAAGAGCCCCGTTAGTAGTTAATTTTGAAAGTAAACTTGCTAAGCAGATTATCTTAGATGATGATGCTTATAAAATAAAAACACCTTTATTTGAGAGTGAGTAATTATGTTAGTTCTCTCAAGAAAAAGCAACGAAAGCATAATGATTGGTGATGATATTGAAGTAAGGGTAGTTGAGATTACGGGAAAAGCTATCAAGCTTGGTATTGAAGCACCAAAAGATATAGTAGTCCATAGAAAAGAAGTATATGAGGCTATTAAAAGTGAAAATCTGCAGGCAGTGCCTAAGGAAACACCAAAAGAAAATATTATTTCACTTGCTGAATATTTTAAAAAACATAAATAATTTTATTTGAAATTTTTTTCAGGCTGTGTATATAATAGTAAATAATTTATTTCTACAGCCTTTTTTATATTTATAAATATTCATCAGGCTGTACAAGTCTGGTATTATTACCAGTTTATATAATAATATATTACAGGTGTTACCATAGTAGACATTAATCATCTTCCCATTAAAGAGCTTAGAATTTCTGTAGATGATATCAACACATTGGAGCCTATATCTTTTCAAGGCCCTATTACAGTAGTAGATAACATATCAAAGGCAGAGGAAGCATTAGATAAACTTTTTGCAGCAAAATGTATCGGTTTTGATACAGAATCACGCCCAGCATTTTTCAAGGGGCAAAAATTTCCTGTTTCAATCATTCAGCTTGCAACTAATGAAGAAGCATTTATTTTCCAGTTAAAGTATGTTCGTTTTGCAGGCAGGCTTGTGGAGCTTTTATCAGATGAAAGCATTATAAAAGTTGGGGTAGGAGTGCAGGACGATATAAGGCGTTTAAATGAGCTTTGTAAATTTAAGCATGGCGGTTTTTTTGACCTTTCTGCAGAGATGAAAAGAAAAGGAGTTGTGCAGTCAGGAGCCCGTGCTTTAACAGCCAGATATTTAGGCAGGAAACTTGTAAAAAGTTCTCAGAAAACAAACTGGTCAGTCAGCAGGCTTACTGAGCGGCAGCTGGAATATGCTGCAACTGATGCATGGATATGTTTACAGCTTTTAGACTATGTAAAAAATGATAAGACAGACTACCGCGCACTAATAGCAGCAGAGCAGGAATCAGGCAATATCATTGATGATGCAGACCATCATAATGATGAATAATCTTCTATTACATTATACATATTTATAATCAAACAATTTATATTAAATTGCTTATACTGGTATTGTTACCAAATCAAAACTAGCACTATAAAAATAATCCTATATTAGATATAAGATGAATTATTTTAATTATCAGGGTACTGGGTAAATATGTATAGTCATTGGAAGCTGGAGGGCAGCGGTGAGCGCTTATATCTGCAGATTGCAGATATTATAATCAAAGATATAGAAAACGGCAGATTGAAACCAAATACAAGACTGCCCTCTCAAAGAAAACTTTGTGAAATATTTAATGTAAGCCGTAATACTATTATTATGGCAATAGAGCAGTTAATATATATGTCTTATGTAGAGGTTGTGCCTCAGTCTGGTATATTTGTAAAAAATATATTTGATAATGAAGAAAACCACTCTCCAAACTGGGATAAATATTTTTCTGTTGGTATGCACAAGTATGGAAATATTAAAAGGATAAACCAGTTATCAAATTCCAGCATAGATGATGATGCAATAAATATTTCTGCAGCAGGTCTTGGCAAGGATTTTAATTTTTTAGCATCAAATATATCTGAAACAATATCAAAAATATGCTCTAAGGATTTAAGCCGCATAAACCATTTTAATAAATACGGCTATCTGCCATTAAGAAAAGTAATTGCTGAACGAATTTCTATGCAGGGTAAAGATATAACATCAGATAATATATTAATTATCCCAAGTGTTCTGCATGGCATAAACCTTTCTGCTATTGCATTTTTAAGTTTTGCTTCAAACTTTATTTATGCAACACCAAATGTAATAAATATGGATTCTATTGTTCACTATACTGGTGTAAATATGATAGGTATAGAGCAGGATAGAGAAGGCATAAATATAGAAAAGCTTAAAAAGCAGTTATCAGCAAGAAATACTATGATATACTTAAATTCTACGTATCATAACCCAACAGGTATTAATATGGGGCTTGAAAGGAAAAAAGCAATTTTAAGTACTGCTGCAAAGTATAGAATACCAATAATGGAAGTAGATTCTATGCGAGACATATGGTTTGATAAGCCTCACGACAGCTCACTTTTTGCACTTGATAAAAATGACAGTGTAATATATTTTGGTTCGCTTTTAAGAACCCTTACTATTAATCTTGGAATATCATGGATAGCTGCTCCTAAAAATGTAATAGAAAAATTAAGCGATGTAAAAGCTCAGCATGATATTTACCCAAGTATGCTTTTACAGATGCTTGTAACAGAACTTATGACAAGTGGAGTATATGACAGCTATCTGGAAAAAGTCCGCTCAATTATGCTGCATAAAAGAGAACTTTCATACAGCCTTTTAAGAAAATATTTAAAAGATGATGCAGAGTGGGACGAAAATAATTCAGATTTTTATATATGGCTTAAATTTAAAAATATTAATACAAAAAAATTATTTGAAGTTACAAATGATGTATTATTTTATCCTGGTTTTTTCTTTAACCAAAACGATACTTCGCATATTTCTATATGCAATGCTGCCTGCAGCGACAGCGAACTGGAAGAAGGTCTTATCAGGCTAAAAAACAATATTAATAAATTAAAATAATACTGGTATGTATCAAAATTTATAAATTGGCACTAATCATTTATAACACTCTGTATTATCCTAGTAAAACGGGGGTCAATTATGAATAAAAAGCTAATTGTCTTAGGAGTAATTGTTTTAGTAGTAATAATAACAATGGCTGTCGCTCCTTCAAAAGAAATGACAGCAGTAGCAGCTCCAGCTGTAAAAGAATCAGGTGCTGATAAAAAAGTGTTTGATGCAAAAACAGAAAGCACTTATTCAAAGGGCAGCAAGGCTGCATATTTATCTGGCGTGCACATGAAAGCTGGTACAGTAGAAGGCTGCGAAAGCTGCCACTCATCATCAATAATTGATGACAGCGAAAAAGATATTAACAGTAAATGTGAAAGCTGCCACGGAACACTTGATGATATGGCAAAATTAACTGAAGGTGAAGTGAACCCTCACAGCTCACACTTAGGTACAATGAACTGTACAACATGCCATACAGGTCATACTCCATCAGAAGCATACTGTTTAAACTGCCATGAGTTTGATATGCAAATCTCATCAGGCGGCAAAGTTAAACATGAATGGTATGAAGATTTAAGTAAATATGCTAATGCAAAACCAGTAAAAGTAGAAAAAACTGATATAGTTGTTGTTGGTACAGGTGCAACAGGCTTTACAGCTGCTATCACAGCACTTAGCAAAGGCAAAAAAGTAATTATGCTTGAAAAAATGCCTATAGTTGGTGGTAACTCTCAGCTTGCAGCAGGTGGTATGAATGCAGCAGGCACAAGGTTCCAAAAAGCTAAAAAAATACCTGATAATCCAGAAGTAATGTTTAATGACACTATGAAAGGTGGTAAAAATATAAATAATCCTGACCTTGTAAGAATATTAGCAAATAATTCTGCAGGTTCAATTGAATGGCTTGCATCAA
The DNA here is from genome assembly GCA_019116905.1 of Candidatus Mucispirillum faecigallinarum. Lineage (GTDB taxonomy): Bacteria > Chrysiogenota > Deferribacteres > Deferribacterales > Mucispirillaceae > Mucispirillum > Mucispirillum faecigallinarum. The sequence goes on from DXAQ01000046.1 coordinate 11,684, forward strand.
TAAATGCTGAGCTTGGTTTTATAGCTATGGGTGGTGGCGCAACTTATCCTAGGTTCCATGGACCAACTAATGGCGACTTTGTAGGACCATTTTTAAGTGCAAAATTAAGACAAAGAGTAGTTAAAGATGGTGCAGATGTTAGAGTTAATTCAAAAGTAGTAAAATTAATAACTAATGCAAATGGCGATGTAACAGGTGTATTAGTAAAAGGTAAACATACAGGCATATATCAAATTGATGCGAAAGCAGTAATATTAGCATCAGGCGGTTTTGGAGCAAACAATAAATTAGTTGCAAGTTACAGACCGGATGCAAAAGGTGTTCAAACATCTAACCAGCCAGGTACTCAAGGGGACGGTATAGTTCTTGGTACATCAGTAGGTGCTGCAACAGTTGATATGAAAGAAATTCAACTTAACCCTACAATGCTTGTAGGCAGCCCAGTAATCGTATCAGAAATCGTTCGCGGTGCAGGTGGTATATTTGTAAACAGGGACGGCAAACGTTTTATCAGCGAACTTACTACAAGGGACGTTACAACTGCTGCAATTAGAAAACAAAAAGGTGCATCATGCTTTATCGTATTTGATGATACAGTTAGAAAAAATGTAAAACAAACTGGCGCATTTTTCCAACTTGGTAAAGTTAAACAGGGTAAATCATTAGATGAGCTTGCAAAAGAATTAAACATCCCAGCAGATGCTTTAAAAGCAACAGTAGCAAGGTTTAACACAATGGTAGAAAAAGGCAAAGATGAAGATTTTGGCAGACATAATTTTGCACAAAAAATAGAAGGTCCTAATTTCTATGCAATTGAAGTAAAACCAGCTATTCACTACTGCATGGGTGGTTTAAAAATAAATGAAAAAGCGCAGGTTATAAACACACAAGGCAAAGTAATAAAAGGCTTATATGCAGGTGGTGAAGTAACAGGCGGCGTACATGGTGCAAACAGGCTTGGTGGTAACTCTATTTCTGAAACAATCACATTTGGCAGAATAGCAGGTGAACAGGCAGCATCATTAAAATAAGTAGAAAACCCTTTACCTCAATATAACATCTTCTAAGGGCTGCCGTTAAGGATTCATACTAACGGCAGCCTGCCAATTTCTAAAGCAGACATAAAAAAAGCCTTTCATATAGAAAGGCCAAATTTGGTTACGAAAATTGTAATATTTTAAATATTGTA
>DXAQ01000047.1 GCA_019116905.1 Candidatus Mucispirillum faecigallinarum
ATAACAGGCACAGGACGTGCCGTCGCGTAGCGAAAGCATTTAGCGGATTTACTCCGCAAATGCGTGATTTAAAAAATCAATGGACGGATTTTTTAATAAAAATTTAATGGAAGAAAATTTTAATAAAAATATGAAAGGCACAGGATGTGCCGTCTCGTAGAGAGAGCATTTAGCGGATTTACTCCGCAAATGCGTGGTTTAAAAAATCCAAGGACGGATTTTTTAATAAAAATTTAATGGAAGAAAATTTTAATAAAAATTAAAAAAGGAGTAAATACAATGAGCGTAATATACGATACATATAATACAAACACACAAGAAGAATTAGTAAAAAGGAGCGTAGGTTTAAGGGATAAAATCTTTCAAAATGCCAAATTATCCCCACTTTTTATGATGCTGCAGGCAAGGGGCAGAGTAATCAGTGAAACAAACCAGAAATTTGAATGGCTTGAAACAAGACTTAATAAGCCTACATTTAAAGTAAGCCCTGCCAGCGATTCTGAAACTAACTTAACAGTGGTTACAGATGAGGATAATGTAACATTTTTAACAGAGGGCTCAATTATTAAAGATATAAAAACCCATGAGCAGATGAGAGTAACAGCAGTAAGCGGAAAAACAATAACAGTAACAAGAGGTTATGGTGTAACAAGTGCCACATCAATTACAGCAGATTCAGGGGAAAGTAATGCAACCCTTGTAAATATTTCTGTAGCATATCCAGAGGGTAGTTCTGCGCCAAAAGGCACAGTATTACTTAAAAAAGATAATTTTAACTACTGCCAGACATTTAGGCGTACATTAAAAATCACACGTAATAAACTTCGTCAGGGAGAATATGGTGATGATGGTAATGTGGCAGAAAGCAGGAGAAAAGCAGAACGTAATAAAATATTAAGACTTCATCAAAACGATATTGAGCAGTCTTTAATGTTTGGCGAGCCAAAGAAAGATTTATCAGGCAGTGAGCCGTTATATGTAACAGGTGGGCTTTTCCATTACATTAAAACAAATGTAATGAGTATTACAAACGCTGATAAATTTAAAGTAGGCACAATTAATGAAATATTAGGAGCAATGGCAGATAAAGGCTCAGCAGGTGATAAAGTTATGCTTACAGGTTCAGGGTTTAATGCAAAATTAAACGATAACGCCATTAAAACATTTTCTGGCGGCAGTGGCTCGTTATTAAAAGAGTATGGCATATCACTTGATAAAATAGATACAGAATATGGGGAATTAAATATAATGTATGACCCTGTATTATCTTCAGTTTACCCAAATACTGCTGTAATCATTGATTTAGATGAACTGCTTTTACACTTTATAGAAGAAACAAGAATGGATACAAATATTCAAAGCGACGGCTATGACGGCATTATTGATACATTCTTAACAGACTGTGGGTTAGAAGTATCTAATGAAGAATGTCATGGCATATTAACATTAAACTTTTAGGTGATGTTATGAGGTTTTATTCCTGTTTTGCAGACTTAAAAGTAAAACATTCAAAAGGAACTGCCGTTTTTAAAAATGGTATATATGAAACTACCGACAGGCAGATAATAGAAGAATTAAAGAAAGACAAAACTATACAGGTATGTAAAAGCATTGATGAAATCATTACAAATGTAAATGAAAAACAGTCAAAATAGCAAATAAGGGGGAGCTTTCCCCCTTTTATTTTACAAATTGATAAAAAATATCTTTTTTTTATTATTTTTTATTTATTTTTTCAAAAAAATATAGTAGTCTTTTTCATGTGTTTTATATTTTATACAAATTTATAAGGAGCAGAATATGTTAAAAGTAAAACCGTTTTTATTATTTATTATTTTAACTATGTTTGTCACGCTTTTTACTACTGCTTGTAGTAACACAGGTGACAGCAGCACATTAGTAGGAGACTTACTTAACCCAAAAGTTACAAAAGTTTCAGTAAGAGAAAGTAATGTTAAATTAGGTCTTGCAGAAAATGAAACTTATCAAATTATTGTAACTATTACTCCAAGCAATGCAGTAAATAAGGAAGTAACTTATTCATCAAGTTATGAAAGCATTGCAGTAGTATCTTCAACAGGTCTTATCACTCCTAAAAAAGAAGGTATGACAACTATTACAGTTACATCTGTTGATAATCCAGATGCAAAAGCAACAATTAAAGTTGATGTAATTGCAAGCAGCGGCAATACTGGTGGCAATAACCAAGGTGGAAACACTGGTGGTAATAACTCAGGCGATAATAACCAAGGTGGCAGCACTGGCGATAACACAGGTGATAATACAGGTGATAATACAGGCGATAACCAAGGCGGCAATAACCAAGGCGGCAGCACTGGCGGCGATAATTCAGGTGATAATAACCAAGGTGGAAACACTGGCGATAACACAGGTGATAATACAGGCGATAACCAAGGCGGCAATACTGGTGGTAATACTGGCGGCAATACTGGTGGTAACACTGGCGGCAGCACAGATACAGGTACAGATATTAAATGGGATAACCTGCCATCTTCTCCAATTATAGGCACATCATCAGTTTTTGATGAAGAACTTCCTGCACCAGCTACTCCTGTAACTCCTGAAAATGTGTTAGCTCTTATTGGTCATTACAGAATTCAATATATGACAATTGCAGGCCCTGATGGCAGCAAAGTTGTTGATAATATAGTTGGCACAGGCAATAATATGCGTGGTGAAATAGCAGTAAATGCAACAGCATGTAATACAGACCCTGTATCATGCCCTGCTGGTATAACTATTAAAATGCAGTATAAATCACAATTTCATCAAGATATAGTAAGCCAGGGTATACCTAGCACAATAGAATATATTAGAAAAGATATTTATTCACCACTTTCAAGCATTACAGATATTGCTGGTGAATTTGCTAAACTTGGCGCAGAAATTGTAGAAGATACAAATAAACCAGGCGAATATGTAGTTAAATTCACATTAAACAGTCCAGATTTACCTATGCCAAAAGGCTATACTATGCAGGTTACACTTAAAAAAATAGCTGATGATGCAATGTTAGCATCTGAAATAGTGTTAGATGATACTAGATATTGGTCAGAAAGTAGTGAAACTGGTCCTGTAAAAGTTACAGGTATAAAAGTAAATAACAGCACAATAGGTTTAGAAGTTGGTGAAACTGCTAAATTAGATTATACAATCACTCCATTTGATGCAGAAAATAAAGCAGTAGTATTTGCATCTTATGATGATAAAATTGCAAAAATTTCAGAAGACGGCACTATTGAAGCTGTAAGCGCTGGTAAAACAGAAGTTGAAGTTAGAACAGTAGACGGCAGTTTTTCAGCAAAAGCAGTAGTAACAGTTGTAGATAAAGTTATAAATGTTGAAGGTATTCAATCAGGTAGTGAAGAAGTTACTCTTGATATTAACCAAGACCCAGCAAAAGCACAAAGAACAGCAGATGTTAAATTTAGTGTAACTCCACTTGAAGCAACTAATAAAAAAATCTTATTAAAAGACGGATATGACAAAAATTTAATAGATGCTCAAATAGTAAATGATGCAAATGGTATTGCAACATTATCTATTTCTGCTAAATTTTCAACAGGCACAACTGATATAACAGTATATGCAGACGGCAATAACAGTGTAGAAAAAACAATTTCAGTAACTGTTAATGATACTACTATCCACCCAACAGATATAACAATAAATGAAAGTAATATACAAATGACAGTTGATGACACTAAACAGCTTACTGCAACTATTACACCAAGTGATGCTTTTATTAAAACTGTTAAATGGTCATCAAACAATATTTATGCAGTAACAGTTGATGAAAATACTGGTTTTATTACAGCAGTAGGTGCAGGTGTTGCAACTATTACAGCTACAACAGTAGACGGCAATTTACAGGCAACATGTGAAGTAACTGTATCAAATAAACATGTAGCAGTAACAGGCGTAAATTTTAGTGAAGAAACTGCAACATTTGCTCAAACTGCAACTGACATTTCAGTTGTAGCAAATGTAAGCCCAAGTGATGCAACAAATAAAGGTATTACTTACGAATCAAGCAACCCTGATAAAGTTGCAGTAGATGCAGCTACTGGTGCATTAACAATTATGGATAAAGATTCAACATCAGATTACAGCGTTACTATTACAGCTAAATCTAACGAAAATGAGTTATTAACTGATACTATAACAGTAACAATCACATCAAACTTTGTAGCAGTTACTAATGTTACTATTACAAATAAATTAGCAAGCCCTTATGAATTAAAATTAGGTGCAACGTATACTCCTGTATACACTGTTGAACCAGAAGATGCTACTAATAAACATGTGAATATTAGTTCAGAAGGTGATGTATTAACTTATGATGCAGAAAGCAAAACTTTCACAGCTAATAGAGCAGGCACAGCAACAATCACTGTAAAATCAGAATCAAACCCAGATGTGCAGGATACTTTTACAGTAACAGTTTGGGAGCCTGCTAATATTACAGGTAAATATAATGTTAAATCATTAGAAATACAGTATGAAGATGCAGTAGCAAAATCATCAGAAGCAAATACAGCAAAAGCTTATCACTATGACAATAAGTTTTTTGCAGTATCAACAGCAAATGGAACATTAGATATTACAGGTAAAATACATATAGTTTGGAGCCAGTTTGTAGAAAACCCTGTATTTGACCCACTGCGTTACAGATATTTCTCTTATAGTGAAGCTTTAAGCGATAGAGAAAATAGTGTAGATAAATTATCTGAAAAAGGGTTTACAATTAATGGTGATGGTACTATTACTTATACATTTCCATTTGATTTAGGTGCTGACAATACACTTGTTTATAATGCAACTTCATCTAATAAACTTATTTTCACTCTTGATAATAAACAACCATACGAAGCAATAATTGCTGGTCCAATGAGAACTATGTCTCCAGTTTATTTTGAAGATGATAATTCTTTACATGGAACATACGAGTTAATGTTTTTTGGAACAAATTCAAATGGTAGTGGCGTAACAAAAGCAATAATTCAAACTAATTGTGATATATTTGGTCAATTATGGGGAACAGGAAATTGCAAAGGCTCAACAGGTGATTGGCAAATTAAAGATACTGGTTATGTAGGTAGAGCATTAATAAAAGTTGATAATGATGGATTAATTGTACATACAAAAGTTGCAATGAAATTTGGAGGATTAGCAGCTTCTGCTTCTAAAGATGATCAATATCAATATACTGTATATAATAAATTACCAATAAGCTCATGGTTAAATACTTCTAATAAGGGTGATATGCCAGGTAGAAATTTATCTTCAAATGCAGGTATAAAAGATGCAACATTCTATATGGAGCAAAATAAAACATATAATAATCAAACAGAGTACGATATCATCTTTTATTCTACATTTAAAAAAGACCTTGGATGGCCTTTGGGATCAGTTTATCCAGATACTAGGCTTGTGTTTAAAAAGATAAGTGAAGATATTACTCCAATGGATCCAAATAGTTTAGATGAAGAACCATTTACTGCTTTAAAAGGTCAATTATCTTTAAATGCAAGTGGAAATATTTCTGCATCAATTAATTAAAATTTTTGCCCCGCATTATGCGGGGCTTTTTTGTATCTAAAATTACTTTTCTTTTATGTCATTCAGAGCGCGGCGAAAAATCTTATACTATCCAAGTCTAAATTATGTAAGCATATTTAATATGATTTAAAATATAAATATTGATAGTTAATAATTACATTATTAAACATAGTATTTATGCTAAAATATTTTGGCACATACATTGCTATAAGAAAAATGGGTAGAGAAACAATCTCGCCTGGGAGATGGAGCTCTCGTGTCAAGCGGACAGGATGTCCGCTATTTTTTTATCTATTTTTATTAAAAATAATATTCATAAAACATATTTATCCATTTTTAATAAGAAAATTTTTCCCACTATATAATTCTTAATAAGAAAAAATATCCTGTTAAAAAATATAGTATTAGTAATTATTAAATATTTACAAATATTAAGTGCTAAAAATTATTGTATTAAGATAAGAAAAGTAATAAATAAAAATATTAGTTATTTAATACAAAATAATAAAAATAAAGAGTGGTTTATACCACTCTTTTTATGTTAATTGTAATTTTTCCTTAATTGCCTCTTGTAATAATTTTGATAATTTTAACCCTTTCACATCTGCCATATCTGCCATCCAAGCTGGAATAGTTACTGTTTTCTTTACAGCTTTATTAAAGTGTTTTTCTGCATATTCTGCAACATTTACAGAAATTAAATTAATAAAAACCCTGCTTTTATCATAGTTAGGGTCGTCTAAGAAATAACCAATATCAATACTATTCATATCTGAGGGTGTTGGTATTTCTTCCTTTTCCAGCTTTAAGGAGTATAAATAGCCAGCCAGGCAGTCAATAGCCATATACATAGCATCATTTAAGTCATCTCCGTCAGTAGCTAAGTGGTTTAAATCTGGAAAAATTACAGAATAACCACCGTCATCTTCTTTATAGAAGATAGCTGGATAAGTGCTGTTCATAATATTCTCCTATTCTATTAATAAATTTTGCTTAGTAAGTCTTATGACTGCTAAGCTTTCAAAACAGGCTGAACTTAAAGTCCAGCCTGTTTTAAAATACTTTTTAGAGTTTTTGGATGAATTTCCTTATTGTTTCCATGATAAGGAACCGTAACTTTACCAGGTTTGACTGGATGTTTAAATTGACGGTGTGAGCCATTTTGCCTTACTAATATCCACCCATCTTCTCTAAGTGCAGAAATGATTTCTTCATACTTCATTTGATGTGCTCCTTTTAGAATGATATATCATTCTAATTATGCTTGTGCCGCATCAACAATATTTAGGATATTCATTTTGCATACTTAATAATATATATAATAAAATACGTATTGTCAATATGTATTATTATAAAACGTATTTAAAAGACAGGGATTCGCCTTCCAAAATAATTTGTCCTAAATTATTTTGAAAGGCCAGGCTTTTTTCTTTCGCAAGCGTCCTGCTTGCTTTGCCCAGCCTGTGCAAATTCTATTTCCTCCCTATTCGGTCGGGAATTTGGCAGTCCTCGCAAAAAACACTCTCCAGCGAGATTTTCTATTTCCTCCTTATCCAGTCGGGAAAATCTCACCTCGCAAAAAACGCTCGCCTCCCTATTCAGTCGGCGTTCGCTTGCTTCGAATCCCTTGTAAATACAAAAAGGACAGTATTGCTACTGTGCTATCATATATATAAAAGAGAGGGATTCGCCTTCCAAAGAAAATTGTCCTAATTTTCTTTTCCAGGCCGGGCTTTTTTCTGACGCAAGCGTCCTGCTTGCTTTTTCTCCCGATTTGGTCGGCGAAAAAAGCCTTCGAATCCCACTAATTATTTATAAAATAAAAAAACAGCCATAAAGGCTGTTATTTTATTTTACGGAAAGAGAGGGATTCGAACCCTCGGTGAGTTGCCCCACACACGCTTTCCAGGCGTGCCCCTTAAACCAGACTCGGACACCTTTCCATGTATATCCTATTCATAAGAAATATATTTGTATAAAATTATATGAAAAAAATCAAGAAATATTTTAATTTATCCTGCGGTGCTTATATAAATACTCATCTATTACCGCAACTATTGAACTTAATCTTGATAAATTTTTATTTAAATCTTCATACACTCCCGTATAATCATGGCTTTCTACCATAAAACCTATACGCGAAAACTCATCACCTAAATGCTCAAGCTCATCTATTACATTCTGCTCAAAACCACAGCCACTTTCATATATAATTTTAAAAAGTCCATGTGCTTTATACAGACAGTCAAGAACGTAATCCATTTTAGCTATATCACTAAGATTATTAAAGTCATTTATATCCATAATTTCTCCTTACAGATTATGCCTTACCTACTCGCTCAAGTATATCCTCACCAATCTGAGCTCTTTTTTTAGTGTTTTCTACCTGTTTCATAGATTTTTCCATTGCAAGCTCTGCCTTACGTCTTTCAGCCTGCAACTCCGCATATTTTCGGCGTTTTTCCTGCACTGCCTCAAATGCTGCCATTTTTCTTTCATAGTTGCGCAAATCTACCATAATCGCAACATAGGCAGCTGCACCAAGTATTGCCATTAAAATATCAATTTTATCCATAAATATCCCCATGTGCTGCATATCTTATTATATACAATACCACACTGCATACATATACACATTTATTATCGGCAGCTGGATTATTAACTTAATAGATAAATATATCTTATTTTAAATATAATTTATAAATAAATATTTATCAAGTTATAAAAAAACAGTTGCAAACAAAAATAATATGGTAAATAATAATATTAATACAAAAATTATGGAGTATGGTATGAGAAAATATTTAACAGCACTAATAATTACCTTAGTAATTTTTACAGGATGTGATGCTCTCGGTATTAAACAGGCAGATAATGCATCTACCGATAATGCCTCTCAAGCTGATGTAAACTCACTTTCTACATCTGCTTCTCTCGATAATCAAATCAGCGCGTCTGACGGAATACAGCCTGCATCTGAAGAAATATTAAAACTGCAAAAAGAAATAGATGAGCTTGTAAGCACTGTTAATACTAAAGATATTACTATAACAGAACTGGAAGATAAAGTGCAGAACTTGGAAAATGAAAAACAAGAACTGGCAGCAAAATTCGCAACTACTGAGGCTGAACTTATAGATTTAAAAGATACTATAAGCACAAATAACCAGTATAAAAATATAGCAATCATCGTTGCTGCAGTTTCATTACTTTGTAATATCCTGCTTATATTTTTACTTATTAGATACCGTATGAGAAATAAAAGAGCTGCACTTCCTCCTGCAAAATCTGATGCACCTTATAAAGCAGATAATAATAAAGCTGATGATAAAATATCAGATAATAAAGATATTCCTGTAGACAGCACTGTAAGTAATATTGAAAATAATACTGATAATGAAAAAACAAATGTAAGTGATAATGAAAAACACGAAGATAATACTTCAAAAAAACGGGGCAGACCAAAAACTGTAAATAGTGAAGTAACTAAAGAAAATGAAAATATAGATAAGCCGGCAGTTAAACGCGGCAGACCAAAAAAAGAAAAATAATAATTTTTAACCCCTTTTGCAAAAAACAAAAGGGGTTTTTAATAAAAAGGGAGTGTATAATCAAATATAGAATATATTTCTATGTGTTACAAATTATATAATATGTGTTACAAAAAATCAATAGTAAATTTAGGAGATTATATGGAAAGGAAAATATATGCAGTAGGGCTTGGGCCTGGTGATTATGAGATGATGACTTTAAAAGCTAAAAGAGTATTAGAAGAAAGTGATATTATCTTTTTAAGCGGTGGAAAAGTATTTAATGGTTATGAAGAAGTAAAAGCTATTTTAGATAAAATAAACTGCGGAAGTAAATTAAAAAGTTATGAATATCCAGAAGTTATGGCAGACAGAGAAAAATATTTAAAAGATTTTACAGCTGAAACAATAAAATATTTAGAAAAAGGAATGAAAGTGAGTTATGTAACTATGGGAGATATGACTATATATTCTTCCTTTCCTGATATTTATAAAGAACTTGCAGCTCATAATGTATGTCTTGAAGCAGTAACTGGTATATCTTCCATATTTGCACCAGCCTCCCTTACAGGTTATTCTATTGTAGACTGGCAGGACAGGGCAGCCATTATCCCATCACCTGATGATTATAATGAAATAAATAAACTGCTTGATACATTTAAAACTGTAATCATAATGAAGATTAATGATAATGGGCAGGTATTAAAAAAATATTTAGAAAATTATACACCAGCCTATGCTTGTGCAGTATTTAATGCATATACAGAAAACCAAAAAATTTATAACCTGTTAAAAGAATTTCCTGATAATACTAATGATTTTTTTATGTGTGTTGTAATGATAAAAAAATAATTATTTTTTTTCATAATTCTTTTGCATTTTTTAAAATAATCACTATAATAACAAAGATTATTTTAAAATATGGTGGCTGATGGATAATTATTTAAATCTGCTTTATCGTATATTTATCGTTGATGATAGATATATGCTTTTAGTTAATGGGCTAATATTTACACTTGGAGTAACATTTGTTGCTGCAATTATAGGTATAATTTTAGGTATGCTTTTATCTGTTATGATGATTGCAGATTTAAGGCCATTTAAAAATATTAAATCAAACAAATTAAGTTTTTTAAGAAATTTTAATCCACTTCCAAAAATATCATTATTTTACATTACTATAATTCGCGGCACTCCTACTGTTGTGCAGCTTTTTATACTTGCTAATGTTATATTTGTTGGCAGCCTGGCAAATGTTCCTATATTTGTGATTGCAAGCCTTGCTTTTGGGTTAAATTCTGCTGCTTATGTGGCTGAAATTATCAGGGCTGGTATTCAGGGGCTTGATAAAGGTCAAATGGAGGCTGCCCGCGCACTTGGTATGTCTTATAAACTTTCTATGCGTGTTGTTGTTATTCCTCAGGCGGTTAAAAAAATTATGCCTGCTTTGGTTAGTGAATTTATTGTGCTTTTAAAAGAAACATCAATAGTTAGTATGATTGGTGGTGTAGATTTAACTTTTGGTGCAAAAAGTATTGCATCTGTTACATACAGGGCAGCAGAACCATGGATTGTGGTTGCATTGATTTACCTTGCTCTTATTACAATATTTACATACTTTATGCGTAGAATAGAAAAGAGGTTAAGGGAAAGTGATTAAAATAGATAATTTACATAAAAATTTTGGTGAACTTAAAGTATTAAAAGGAATAAATCTTAATGTTAAGCAGGGTGATATTATTGCTATTATTGGCCCGTCAGGCAGTGGGAAATCTACTTTATTACACTGTATAAATAAGCTTGAAGAACCAACGGCTGGTCATATTTTTATAGATGATGAAGATATAATGAGTCCTGCTTGTAATATTAATGCTGTCAGGCAGAAAGTGGGCATGGTATTTCAACATTTTAATCTTTTTCCACATAAAAAAGTTATAGAAAATATTACTCTTGCACCTACACTTGTGAAAAAAATACCTGCTGATAAAGCAAACGATACAGCTTTAAAACTTTTAAAAAAAGTAGGGCTTGAAGAAAAAGCTAATGTTTACCCTAATAAATTATCAGGTGGTCAGAAGCAGCGTATAGCTATTGCCAGAGCATTAGCCATGGAGCCGGAAGTTATCCTTTTTGATGAACCTACAAGCGCTCTTGACCCTGAAATGATTAAAGAAGTGCTTGATGTTATGAAAGATTTAGCAAAAGAAGGTATGACTATGCTTATAGTTACCCATGAAATGGGGTTTGCTAAAAATGTTGCTACAAGGCTGCTTTTTATGGACGAAGGGAAAATAGTGGAAGATACTGACCCAAAAATATTTTTTGAAAACCCACAAAGTAGTAGAGCCAGGGAGTTTTTAGATAAAGTATTAAATAAATAATCCTGCCTTTATTTGAGGAATGGTATGAATATTGAGAGTAAACTTAAAAAACGGCAGTTGTATTACCGTATAATATTTGTTTTAATATTTGTTATTTTAGTTGCTGCTGTTATTATATCAACCCAGTATAAGTTTAAACAAAATACTTATGCACTTGGCATTGAGGCTGTTTCTGGGTTTTCAGCTAAGGCAGAATATACTATTAATGCATATCATGTAGCTATTGATTTTGCATCAACTTATATGGAAAACCTTGTTAAAAGAGGGGCTGATAAGGATAAATTATATAAATGGCTTACAACATTTAATAATAACCTTTCAAAAAATGTATCAAATAATTCTACCCATTCATATATTATAATAAATAATGAAGTATATTGTTCAAGCCATCACCATACGCCTCTTAATAAAATGTCTATAAATAATATATGGTATAAAGATGCTGTAAACGCAGAATATGATAAAATATATTTTACTAAGCTTTATCAGGACGATTTTACTAAAGAATATGTCTTTACAATTTATAAAAAAATAAAAGTGCAGGACGATGTTGTTATCATAGCATCAGATATTATTGTAGATACTTTACAAAAAGAGTGGTTTAAAGATAATTCCAAAAAAGATAATAATATATATATTCTTACCAACTTTGTAGGAGATGTGGTATTTACTGCATACGATATGGAAAAAGTTATTAACAGCCAGAATTATTTTTATGATATTATAAATGAAATTAATAAAAGAAACATAAAAATTGGATTTTTAGAAGATAAATACAGTTTTCCACAAAAATATGTACTTTTTTATCTGCTTGAAAAGAATAATCATTTTGTATCAATGGTTGCAGTACCTGTAAGTGAAATAAATGGTTCATCAAACAGTTTATTTATGGAATATTTTCTTATAATTTTAGCACTTGCTCTTGTTATGAGTGCATTATACTGGAAAGAAAAAAACAGCATAGAAAAAATAACTCTTTCAAATAATATAATAAATATTGTAGGCAGTGCATATTGTTTAATATTCAGCATAAATATTAAAAAAGACAGGTATACTGTTATAAAAAGTAATGAAGAAGTGGAAAGGTATGTACCTGCAGAAGGCAAATACAGCGACCTTCATAAACTGCTTGCTATGGCAGTAGAAAAAGGGGCTCAGCTTGATTTTAACAGCAGTTTTTCCATAGAAAATATAAGAAAGCTTACAGAAGAAGATAAGGTAGACTTTGGCGGTGATTTCCAGCGCATACTAATGGAGGGCTTTAAATGGATTAATATAAGGCTGCTTTATGATAAATCTATACAAAAAGATTATGCAGTATTATGTTTTAAAGAACGTGATATTGAAAAAAAACGTGAACTTGAACATATTGAGCTTTTAGAAGAATCTGTTGAAGCAATGAAAGATGCAAGTGTATCTAAAAGTATGTTTTATTCAGGACTTTCCCATGATATGAGAACTCCTTTAAATGCAATAATTGGGCTTACAGATTTAGTTGAATACCATATTAAAGATGAAGAAAAAATAAAAGATTACATGGATAAAATGAAATTTGCAGGTAATCAGCTTATAACACTTATTGATAACTTTCTAGATTATTCTAAAAACGAATTTGAAAAAGTAGATACAGAAGTTATTAACTTTAATTTAAAAGAATATTTAAGCGAACTTGTAAACGTATTTAAGCTTGTAGCAAAAAATGACGGTAAAAAATTTATATATAACTATAATGTTAAACATAATAATTTAAAGGGTAATACAGCAAAATTATACAGGATTATCACAAACCTTTTAGGCAATAGTTTCAAATATTCAAGGCAGAATGATACTATTATATTTGATGTTAAAGAAATAACATCTCAGGGTTGTCCAAAATTTCAGTTTGTTATCAGAGATACAGGTATTGGCATGAGTGAAGAATTTATTAATAAAGTATGCTCTCCATACCAGCGTGAAAAAAGGTTTGATACAAATAAAGCTGGTGTTGGGCTTGGTATGGCAATAGTTAAAAACTATGTCCAGTATTTAAATGGTGATATGCAGATTGAAAGTAAATTAAATGAAGGTACAAAAATAACTGTAACACTTGCATTTGAATATTCTGATGAAGAAATAAAAGATGAAGAAGAACAGGAAAATATTCAATACGATATATCAGGGCTTTCAATTTTAGTAGTTGAAGATAATAATGTAAATATGTATTTAGTTACAGAATTATTATCAATACATAATGTTAAAGTAACGCAGGCCTGGAATGGTAAGGAGGCAGTTGATATATTTGAAAGTAATCCGCCCCATACGTTTGATGTGATACTTATGGATTTACAAATGCCTGTTATGGATGGTATTGAAGCAGCAAAAACTATTCGTCATATACAAAGGAAAGATGCAGCAGAGATACCTATAATAGCGCTCAGTGCAAATGTTTACACAGAAGATGTAGCAGCATCAAGTGCAGCAGGAATGAATGGTCATCTTTCAAAACCAATAAATTTTGATGCACTATGTAAAGCAGTTTACCATGTATTAAAACATAAACACTAAAAAAATATTTGACAATAATATTATTTTATAGTAATAAGAATTATTACTAATATTAAAGATGTATAAAATTATATTATCAGTAATAAAAATAGAAGATGTTAAGTAAGTATAAACATACTACTGGAGGTAATATGGCAGTGTCTAAATATTCCCGCCAGCGTGAGCTTATCTATAAAACAGTAATGGAAAATAAAGTGCATCCTACAGCAGAGTTTGTTTACAATTACTTAAAAAAAGATAACACACAGCTTAGTTTGGGAACAGTATACAGAAATTTACAACAGCTTTCAGATAATGGCGATATAAACAGGCTCTCTATACCAAACCAGCCTGACAGGTTTGATGGTGTTATAGAGCCACACTATCATTCAGTATGTGTAAAATGTGGAAATATTACAGATTTACATTTAGCTGATGTGATGCCAGATATTGATAGAATAGCTACTGAAAAAACTGGGCTTGATATTACAGGCCATGAAATAATTTTTAAATCAATATGTCCCATGTGCAAAAATTAGGGATAAAGGAGTTAAAACATGGAATTAAAAGGTTCTAAAACTGAACAAAATCTTCAAACTGCATTTGCAGGTGAATCACAAGCACGTAATAAATACACTTATTACGCAAGCAAAGCAAAAGCTGAAGGCTACAACCAAATAGGTGAAATTTTTGAAGAAACAGCTAATAATGAAAAAGAACACGCTAAAATGTGGTTTAAACTTCTTCATGATGGTCAAATCCCAACTACAGAAGTTAACTTAGCTGATGCTGCAGCAGGCGAACATTATGAATGGACTGATATGTATGCAGGTTTTGCTGCTACTGCAAAAGAAGAAGGTTTTACTAGAATTGCATATCTTTTTGAAGAAGTAGGTAAAATTGAAAAAGAACATGAAGCAAGATATTTAAAACTTCTTGAAAACGTAAAAGAACAAAAAGTTTTCAAAAAATCAGAAAAAGTTGTATGGCAGTGTGGTAACTGCGGCCACTTACATTTTGGTGAAACAGCATTAGAAGTATGCCCAGTTTGCGAACATCCAAAATCATTTTTTAGAATTAAAGCAGAAAACTATTAATAGTTAAATTAAATTGAGCAGTTTAAAAACTGCTCAATTTTTTTGAAAATAATTATATTTTTTTGAACTAAATTATATTTTGATTGTTAATATTTATTGTGTAATATGGGAAACCATAAATATAAAATAAGGGGAATGCTATGAAAAAAGTTTATCTTTTAGCAGCAGTAATGATTTTTGCAGCAGCAATTTCTGGCTGTAAAAAAGGTGAGGAAGCACCAGCAGCGCAATCTGCAAACGCTCCAAAAGCAGTAGAAACTGCACAAGCTTCACAAGCTCCAAAAGCAGATGTTTTAAAAGAAACACAAGATGAGCTTATTAATGAAGCAAGAACAAATTTTCAGCCAATACCTTTAGATGTTAAAGAAGGCTACAAACAATTAAAAAACAACAATCCAACACCTGAAAAACTTGAACTTGGTAAAATGCTTTATTTTGAACCACGTCTTTCTAAAAGCCAGTTAATCAGCTGTAACACTTGCCACAACTTATCTTTTGGTGGTGATGACTATCAACAAACTTCTATTGGCCACGGCTGGCAAAGAGGTCCTAGAAATGCTCCAACTGTTTTAAACTCTGTTTATAACACAGCACAATTCTGGGATGGTAGAGCAGGAGACTTAAAAGAACAGGCAAAAGGTCCACTTCAAGCAAGTGTTGAAATGGCTGCAACTCCTGAATATGTAGTAGAAGTAGTAAAAAGTATTCCTGAATATGTAGAACTTTTTAAAGTTGCATTCCCAGGAGAAGCTGACCCTGTTACATTTGATAATGTAGCAAAAGCAATTGAAGTGTTTGAAGCAACATTACTTACTCCAAACTCTAAATTTGACCAATTCTTAAGAGGCGACAGCAACGCTCTTAACGCTGATGAAAAAGCTGGTTTAAAACTTTATATGGACAACGGCTGTACTTCATGCCATGCTGGTATTAACTTAACAAGCGACGGCTACCATCCATTTGGTTTAAAAGAAACTCCAGAAGAAAAATTATTAGCTGGTGATAAAGGCCGTTTCGTTGTAAGTGAAGCAGAAGGCGACGAATTTGCATTTAAAGCACCTACTTTAAGAAATATAGAATACACTGCTCCATATTTCCACTCTGGTTTAGTATGGGATTTAAATGAAGCTGTAGCTATCATGGCTAAATCTCAATTAGGTGCAGATTTATCTGCTGAAGAAGTTGCACAAATAGTTGCATTCTTAAAATCTACTACTGGTGAAATGCCAAAAGTTGAATATCCTATTCTTCCACCTTCAACTAATAATACACCAAAACCAACATATACTATTGACTAGTATTTATATAAACCTGCTCTTATGAGCAGGTTTTTTTTATGTTTATTTTGCATATACTTTTTTCTAAAAAAATATTATATAATTATCATATATTTTTATAATGGAGTAAAATATGCATAAATTTCTATATACTATCTTAATTTCTATCTTAATTTTTGCAGGATGCAGCAGCCAAAATAATAATACACAGCAGACTTATGTGCCTGATTTAAAAGATGATTTTTATGAAGCCGTAAACTATGCAGCACTTTCAAGCTGGGTTATTCCTGAAAATGAAAAAAGTAAAAGTACTTTTACAATTATGGATGATAATGTAAAAGAAAGATTAAATAATATTACTCAGCACTTGCTGATAATAAGTCTGCATTAAAGGGAAGTGATGAATATAATACAGCTGCCTTTTATGAAACAATTAATGATTTTGAAACACGAAATAAATCAGGGATTGGATTATTACAGAATGATATAGATAAAATAGATAAGGCGGCAAATATCAATGAATTTTTAAAAGCTCTGTTTGAAGTGGAAAAAAAATATTCACTTAAATCATTTATGAATATTGATGTTATGGTAGATTATAATGACAGTAATAAATATGTTTATTATTCATCAGTATATACTCTGCTTTCAAAAGAGCAGTTTAATGATGAAAACCAAATTTATAAAAATCATTTAAAAACATTACTTACTAAATTATTTACAATAAATGGCAAAACTGAGCAGGAATCAGCAGTTATTGTAGATAATGTGTTAAATATGATGCATGATATAGCAAGTGTATCATTATCTGCCGATGAAGCAACTAATCCTGATAAAACATATAATGTAAGTAATTTTACTAATTATGCAGCCGCCTTAAATAACGTTATAACAGTTGAAGAATTAAGCAGCTTATATGGTGTAACAGGTGATACCACTTTAATTGTTACAGAAATTGATGCTTTCAATAAAACTGTTAAATATGTTAAAGAAGAAAATCTAGAACTTCTAAAAAATTACGTTAAAAGTGCTGTATATTATGTAACGGCATAATATACGGATATGGAATCATTATTAGCTTATAATGAGTATAATAATAAAATTAATGGTGTATTAGAAAGTAAAAGTATTGATGAAATAAATAATAAGATAATAAATGATACAATGAATTATGAGCTTGGCAGAATATATATTAATCAATATTTTTCTGATGAAATAAAAAATAATATAGAATTAATGATTAATAATATAAAAAATATATATAAGGAACGTATTAACAAACTTTCATGGATGAGTAATGATACAAAAATAAAAGCAGTAGAAAAACTTGATAAAATGAAATATATTGTGGGTGTTGGAGAAAATAGTGTATGGCCGCAGGATATATTTAAATACCAGCTTGATAAAAAATCAGAAGGTGGCTTAGCCATTAATAACTTTCTTAAAATAAAAGAAGCTGCCCATGCATATTATTTAAAAGAATATGAAAATGGCAGCACAGTAGATAAAAATATATTGTTAGATGCGCCTCAGGTTGTTAATGCTTACTATGACCCAGTAAGTAATTCAATAAATATTCTTCCTGGTATAGTGCAGTTTCCGGTATACTCAAAAGATATGCCACTGGAATCAAATCTTGGTGGCATTGGTTCTATAATAGCCCATGAAATAACACATGCTTTTGATAATCAAGGAGCTTTATTTGATGCTGATGGTAATTACGGCACATCATGGTGGCAGCCTGAAGATGAGCAGGAGTTTGAAAAACTTACAAAAAAAGTTATAAGTTATTATGATAATTATAC
>DXAQ01000048.1 GCA_019116905.1 Candidatus Mucispirillum faecigallinarum
AGGTTATGAATATATTTATATTTATATTCATTGTAGCTTTCATCTTTTACAGGAAAAAATTTAGTGAATTTATCAATATTAATATTTGATAATTTTTTTGCATAAAAGATTAATTTATCAAGCTCGTAAAAGTTATTTTTTTGATTAAAATAATAATAAAAAAGTGCTGCATTATATTTACTGCTGTTTTTTATCTTACTATCTTTAATACTCATTAAACTTTCAAATAAATAATCATAAAATTTATAGTTAAATCTGCTGCATTTTGGTGTTTCGCTTGGGCTGTCTAATGAAATATAAATATTATAATCATTTACAGAATTTACTAAATAATTTAATGCATCATCTAACCTTTGCTTTTCACTTATTTTTGTATAGTCATAAGCCCTTAGTTCATAATAAATATCGCATTCTTCCATTGTCATACCTATGCTTTTTTCTATTTCATAGGCATTAAATGGTTTTGCATATACACTATACACTATTAAAACATTAAAAATAATTAAATAGATGATTGTTTTTTTCATAATAATACCTAATTTTTAATAAATACATCATTATATAAAATATCCCTGATACACTTATAATCTCCATTACAGTTTTTAATTTCCTTATTCATCTCTCGCCTTTTATTTAGTAACTTTTTCTTTGTATTATCATCTACATTTTCTACTGATTTAAAATATTTATAACTTGAAAGATTATCAAGCATTCTTAAATTTATATCATTGACTATTGCAAGTTCTGATGCAGTAGATGCTTTATTTATATCAAATGAAGGCATAATACTTAATAAATTATCAGGTTGACCGTTTTTAAGGCTGCCTTTCCATACATTATTAATTTTATTTTTACTTGTGTATAAATTACCAGCTAAAATATCAAGCTTATTTTTATTATCTAATACATCTATAAAAATACCAGATATTCCTTTATCAACTAAAACTATTTTATTTTTTCCTTTATATGTATATAATTTTTGGTAAAAATTTCTTACTCCTGCCCTATCTGTTTTAGAAGTTTCTATTTTTACATTATCATCAGGTAGTTTTTCTATATAATATGGGTCTTTTAATATATCTTGAATATTACTTTCTACTCCCATAAAATTTATTAAAATCATATTCAGCTTATTATTTGTTATTTCCAAAGTATCTTCATCTAATATTACTATATATGTGCCACTTTCACTGTCAGTTATTTCCATATAAGCTAAAAGTTCTTTTCTGCCGTCATTATTTATATCAAATTTGTAATATTTATCAGGCAGTAACATCCAGCCGTGAGTTCGTGATAAATAATTAAGCAGATATTTTGAATAAGCATCCTTATCAAGACTACCATTTACAATAAATTCTGATTTAGAAGCATTTTTCATAACTTTTTCTTCTGATATTTCTTCTAAATTTTCAGCTTTTAATTTATCTATTTCACCATATGGAAAATTATTTTCCTTATTACTTTCCATATTATTTATAAATAAATATGTTTCCTGATTATATCTATCTAAACTATCTATTGTATAAAATAATACATTATAAAATTTTGGCGACATACTACTTACTTCTACTATATATACATTTCCCATTAATGGCAGAATATAAAGTTTATACATACTTGATGATAATTTATAAAGTGCCTCTTTTAAGCCCTCTAAATAATATTCTTTTTCTTCTGATGATAATAACTGATATTTTTTAGAATAATATGATAAATATTTCTTTAAGACTGCTTCATCTATTTCCTGAAAAGAAGTATCTATATTACGATATCCAGCTGACCCCTCTTTAACAACAGCAGTAAATACATCATTTTTCATATTAAATAAATCAAACCTGCCAGCCTTAAATGATGCAGCATTATATAAATTCTCACTTAATAATTTATCTATAAATTCTTCTGCATTTAATTTAGAGCCGTATTGGTTTATAAAATTAATAAGCTTATAAATATCATTAATAAAATTATTATAAATATTATATTCTGCCTTATCATCATATTTTAATATTTTTCTAAAATTATCTAATGAAATACCACTAATTTTGCCAGCATATTCTTTCATTTTATTAAAATCATAAAGTCCACTTTTAGAAAAATCATATAAAAATAAAGCAATAATATATTTTTCACTGTTTCTTATATTTTTATCTTTTATATTATCAAGTGCTGATTTTAGGCTTTCTCTATATAAATCTAAATACTTATAACATACTGCTTTATCATCTATATTTACTAAGCTGTTACCTTCAAGGCTGTATTTTCCATTGATTATTTTTAAATATTCTAATAACTTATTAAGCTTTTCTTCATCACTTAACTTAGATAAATCATAATCCTTAATCATACTTCTTAATGAGTAATCACATTCATTATAATTACTATCATTAATATGAAAAGTCTGGGCGTATAACGTATTAATAAAAATAAGATTTAATAAGAAAACAAATAATAATTTATGCATATAATTTCCCCTATATAATATAAACAGGAATGAAAAAATAAAAAAGACAGGAAAAATATTATTTAATGCATAAGCAGTCTACATAAAAAGTAAACTGCTTAGCAAAGATTTTATATAATATTAAATATTAGTTGTGCAGTTCTTTACAGCATTGATAAATTATAGAATATAATTCATCAATATTTTCTACATCTACACTTGAAAAAGCAATCCTGATATCTGTCTGGTTTGTGCTGATAACGCCTACCCCGTATTTATCAAGTAAAGCTGTGCGCAGTGTTTCTGCCTCAACATTTTTAAGCCTGATACACATAAAATAACCAGAGTTAAATGGGTATGGAGTAAATTCATCAGCATATAAGCCTTTATCAAATATAGCTTTTACTTTTTTACATCTTTCTTCTATTACAGCATTTAATTCGCCCCTTTCAAATTTAAATGAAGGTTCTTTTAATACATCTACTGTAATAGACTGGCTTGGGTGAGGTGCGCTTGATATAGTTGCCCTTAAATAACCTGCTGCTTTTGTTTCAAGCGCTTTAAAAATTGCAGAGTTATCCCCATCTATTGTCTGGCCAAAAGTAATAAAGCCTACTCGGAAACCCCATGCAAAACT
The DNA here is from genome assembly GCA_019116905.1 of Candidatus Mucispirillum faecigallinarum. GTDB lineage: Bacteria > Chrysiogenota > Deferribacteres > Deferribacterales > Mucispirillaceae > Mucispirillum > Mucispirillum faecigallinarum. Next base: position 3,078 of record DXAQ01000048.1, read on the forward strand.
TTCTTTTGTAATGCCGTCTATTTTAACAGCTAAAAGTCTTTTACTTCTACCTGCAAGCAGGCTGAAAAGTGATTCTTTAAATACATCATCAAAGAAAAGACCAAAATAAGCATCATCTGTAACAGCTACTATATTTATACCGCTTTCTGCTATTTCCACTAAACCATCGCTTAACCTGACTGCCTCATCTTTTGTTAATGTGTAGCCTGTTGGGTTGTTTGGGAAGTTAAGCACTACAAATACTTTTTTATTTTTCATGCCGCATTCTTTAACAGTTTTTAAAAGACCTTCCACATTGTAGCCGTTATTTTCATTAAATGTTTCATAAGTAGCAATTTCTCCGCCTATTAATGTATTAAACATTAAACGATAATTGCCCCAGAATTTATCAGGCAGCACTACAAATTCGCCTTTATCTAAAAATAATTCCCCGGCAGTAACAAGACCGTTTGTTAATGCGTTACATACAACAGGGTTGCTCATCTGCACATCTTTTAATGACGGGTTTTCTGTCCTTATTTTTTTAGCCCAAAGCTCCCTTAATTCCGGCAGCCCAGTTGCAGGAGCATATGTAAATAATTTTTTAGGGTGGATACCTTGAAACCTTTTAAACATACTTTCAAGATACATTGGCTCGCCCTTAGCTGTAGAAATGCCTATTGTTGCATTAAATTTAGTTGCTTTCTCTTTTGCTTCCGCACTTTGGCTTAATATTCCTTTTGGCATAAACATTTTTTTGCCAGTAGATGAAAGCATTTCTAATATACATGGGTTGTTTGCTTCAAGCACTTCATTTAAGCTTTTTGCTAATGGATTCATACTTCACCTTTTTTATTTAGGGACAGACACTTTATCTGCCTTATTATTTAATTTTTATTACAGTTAAAAACTATAATATAAATTATCATTTTTTTCAA
>DXAQ01000049.1 GCA_019116905.1 Candidatus Mucispirillum faecigallinarum
CATAACTATACTGTATATTATTATTTATTTGCATTTATATTATGTATATCTTAATAAACATATTACTTATATCTAAGCAGAAAGTTATAAAATATTTGTGTATAATTTTATAATCATATAGATAAAACAAACAATAAATATCTAAAAATAAAAATCCTTAGATAAATTTTATAATCTGCTGTTTTTTATATTATCATATAACAATATAGTATATTACTGCAGTAATAAAAGAATTTCTTTTAATTCATTTTTTAATTCTTCTTTACTATATGGATTAGTTTCTGTATTTTCTGTGATACTGCTGTTATTTACTTCGGCTTTAATTTCTGCATTTTCTTTATTTGCAATAATCTCTTTAATGCGCTGTTTTGCACCTTCAATCGTATATCTTTCATTATGGAGCATATCTTTTAGCTGCTCCAGCAAATAAATGTGTTTACTTGTATAAAACCGCTGCCCACCAGTAGATTTTACTGGCTTTAACTGCTTAAACTGATTTTCCCAATACCTTAATGTTGATGCTGGTAAATCCAGCATTTTAGACACTTCTCCAATTTTATAAAACTTATCAATCATTTACATCATCTTTAAAAATTTGGCTTGGTCTAAAAACAACAACAGTTCTAGGTTCTATAACTGTTTCTTCACCTGTTTTAGGATTTCTGCCAATTCTTCTTCCTCTTTTTTTAACTTCAAAGTTACCAAAACCTGATATTTTAACATTTTCCGCTTTCAAAATATCTGTTTTTATCATATCAAATACTTCATCAACGACTTGTGCAATATCTTTTTTAGTTAATCCAAGTTTACTGTGGATATTTTCAACCATATCTGCTTTTGTCATTTTTATGCCCCCTTTTAATATGATTTATATTTTTATTTTTGTAAGCATATTAATAATATCATTAATTTATATTATCATAAATCAATTATTGTGCACGAACTATTTTTATTATTCTATCTGTAATATTACTTTTCTGAGCTATTTGTTTAGCCTCATTAAGCTCAGAGCAGCATAATTTTACAGTATACGTTTTTTCTGTAATGCCAACTTGTTTTATTAATGCATCAATATTTCTATTTTTAGCATATTCAACAGCATCATTTTGTGTCAAAAAGTCTTCAATATGGTTTACTTTATTATCACCAAACATTTCGCTGCCAGTATCTGATTTTTCATAAACTTTCCACACAGAATATGTGTTAGAGTATGCATCTACAACTTCCAGTTTGGTATTATTCTGTCCGCTTATCTCTTTTACTTTATTATACTGTTTTTCATCAATATTTTCAAATAAAATTGAATATGTTTTTATAACAGGAGCAGCAGCCTGTGTTTTTTCATTTTCCTGCTTTAATGGTTTAGTAACAGGTTTTTCTTTTTTTACTTCCTGTTTTTTGTTTTCATCAACCTTTTTATTATCGGTAGTTTTTTCTGTTTCTTTATAATTATTTACAGGTAAAGCTTTTACAGGTATATTATTTTGTGCAAGCTGTTTCACTGTATTATCTGCAGGAATAGTATTATTATCCTGCACAGTTGGTTCTTTAATTGTTTCAACAGGAGTATCTGCAAATTCAAATATCTGAATTTGCACATATCCTTGTTTTTCTTCTTCTGTTCTTGTATCTACAGGTGGAGGTGCCTCTACAACCTCCACAACTTTCTCAGAAAATACACCTAAATAATTAGCTACTAATAAACCAGTTACAAGAGTAATAGCAGCTGCCAAAGCAACTTTTTTATCAATTCTTTTTCTAGAAACCCTTTTTGGTTTATTTTTAAGGGATTCAAGATATTCTTTATTTATATCTGCAAGAGATTTATCATAATAACTATACAAATTTAGGTTATGCATAATTCATCATCATACTATAAATATTTATTAATCCTTTTTCTCATTTATTAATTTAACTGCTAAATGAGTAGGCAGTTCTTCATAATGGCTGAATTCCATAGTAAACATACCATGACCACCTGTCATACTTCTTAAATCAGGTGCATATTTTAATATTTCTGCCATAGGAACTGATGCCCTTATATGCTGACCTGCAGTTTGTGGTTCTACATTAGTTACTCTGCCGCGCCTTGAATTTAAATCGCCAACTATTGCACCAACATACTGCTCAGGAGCATATACATCTATTATCATAATTGGTTCTAATATTACAGGTTTTGCCTCTGCTGCTATTTTTTTAAATGCCATAGATGCTGCTATTTTAAATGCCATTTCAGAGCTGTCTACAGAATGGTATGAACCGTCATAAAGTGATGCTTTAAAATCTACCATAGGGTAGCCTGCCAAAATACCTTCTCTGGCTGCATCAATAATACCTTTTTCAACAGCAGGAATAAAGTTTCTAGGTACAACACCACCAACAATTCTATCTTCAAACTCAATACCTGCACCTTTTTCTAAAGGTGTAATTTCAAGCCATACATCACCATACTGACCTTTACCGCCAGATTGTTTTTTATATTTACCCTGACCATTAGCTTTTATTTTTATTGTTTCCATATAAGGCACTTTTGGAGTATTTAATTCAACATGTACATTAAATTTTTTCTCTAATTTTTCAGCAACTACTTCTATATGCATTTGCCCCATACCTGATAAAAGCAGGTCGCCTGTTTTTTCATCTCTCCTAAGTTTTAACCCTTTATCTTCTTCCATAAGTTTATGAAGGGCAGAAGATACTTTATCTTCATCTTCTTTTGATTTTGGAGTAATAGAAAATGATATAACAGGTTCAGGCAGTGTAACTGCTGGGAATGTAACAGGGTCCACATCTGATGATAATGTATCAAATGTTTCTGTAACTTTAAGTTTAGTAGTCATACCTATCTGGCCGGCTGTTAATTCATCACATTTAACAAAGTTTTTACCCTGCAGAATATAAAGCTGTGAGATTTTCTCATATTCTTTTTTGTTAACATTATATACTGATGAATCATTTTTAAGAGAACCTGAATATATTCTAAAAACTGTAAGCTTTCCTGCATAAGGGTCTGCAAATGTTTTAAATACGTAAGCTGAAAATTCTTTATCTTCTGCTGTAACATCAACAGGTTCGCCAGAATTATCATCAATTGCAAATGCTGCCTCTCTTTGAAGTGGGGAAGGCAGGTAATCAATTATACCTTCTAACAGAAGTTTAGAACCAATATTTTTTATTGCAGAGCCGCAAAATACTGGAACAAATCTTTTTGTTACAACGCCTTCTCTAAGACCTTTTCTGATTTCTTCCTCTGTAAATTCAGCACCTTCCAGGTATTTTTCAATTAAATCATCATCTGTTTCAGAAACTGCCTCTAATAATTTTTGTCTGTAAAATTCTGCTTCACTTAATAAATCTGCAGGTATATCTTCAATTGTATATTGTGCTGTAGGTTCAGCAGGATACATTAAAGCTTTCATTCTTACTAAATCTATAATACCCTTAAATGAACTTTCTTTACCAATAGGTAAAAAGATAGGTAAAGGAACTATACCAAACGCTTTTTCAATATCGCCAAGAGCTTTAAAAAAATCTGCTCTTTCTTTATCCATTTTATTAATAAATATAAGTTTTGAAAGATTGTATTCTTCTGCATACTGCCATACTCTTATTGTTTCAGCTTTAACACCTGTAATGGCAGAGGCAATAATTACAGCACCATCTACTGCAGAAAGTGCACATTTTGTTTCATGCAGGAAGTTTGTGTATCCTGGAGTATCTATAATATTAAGGAGGTTTTTATTCCACGTAACAGAAGCAACTTTTGCATTAATTGAAAATTTTCTTTCTATTTCTATTGGGTCAAAGTCCATAACGCTTGTTCCAGACTCTATATTTCCTATTTTTTGAGTAGCACCAGTATTATATAAGACAGCTTCTATCAGACTTGTTTTGCCAGCACCACCATGGGAAATAAAAGCTACATTTCTTATCATACTTGTTTCCATATAACGCCTCCAAAAAAACTGCGATTTCTAAATATTTAATACTATCAGTAATATTTGCAATATACAAGTATTTTTTATGATTTATTGTAAAAAAAGTTGTTTTTTTATTATAAATTTTATAATATGCTTATCTATTTTAATTGTAAAGGTGTATAATGAAACGTATATACGTAGGTAATCTTGATTATGGTGTAACAGAAAATAGTGTAAGGGAACTTTTTGCAAAGTATGGTAAAGTGGATTCTGTTGCTTTTATTAGAGATAAAGAAAGTGGTATATTTAGAGGGTTTTGCTTTGTTAATATGGAAGATGAGGACAGTAAAAGGGCTATTGAAAAATTAAATAAAACTACTTTTGCAGGAAGAATTATTGAAGTAATGCCTGCTAATATGAAAAAAAGACGAAAAAAGAAATTTGAAGAATAATTTAAATAAGCCTGATAATTTTGATTTATCAGGCTTAAATATTTTAAAGAGATATGATTGCAAATATAATAGTTACTATAAAGCCAGCTGCTATAACAACATAGCTTTCTGTTTTTGGCACAAGTTTGCCGTTAACATTTTTCTTAAATACAGCAATTGTTAAACCAGAAATATAAAAACATACTAAAACAATACCATAAAGTATCATCATAATTTTAAATAACATGCCTGCTTTAGCTTTATGCAGCATAATCATATTACCAATAATACTTCTTTTGAAAGTAACAATTTCAGTAGAATTTTCTTTATCTTTTAATGTTATTAAATAACCAGCACTTCCAACAGTTCTATTTACTTTTGATTTATCAAGTGAAACATTTTCTTTTGGCATTTTAACATTATTTTCTTTTGTCCATTGTTTTAAAAATTCAACTTCCTGACCCTTGGCAATAGTTTGGTTAACTGTATAAGTATTTGTTTCTGCCCATGTATCCTGATTTGCACCTAAAATATACACAACACCTGTTATTGCAACCATTATACCAACTGGAATAGTAAATAAAGCCATATAAAGATGGATTTTTCTAAAAATTTTTTTCATTTTCTACCTCAAAAAATTATTTAATTTATACTTATGTATTATGTTTCAGTATTTTAGTTACATATTTTTATGAAAAAAACAATAAAAAAAATAATAAATATTTATATTGATATATAATTTCAATATGATAATGCTATATTATTTATAACATATTATAAATAAAAGGTTTTTTTATTTTTTATAAAAATTAATTATCAATAATATTTATGTTGACTTGTCTAGTAAAATAGTATATTTATAGTTTAAAATACAAAATGTGCAAATGGGATACTTGTTTGAGTGAAGAACTTACTGCTAGTTTAGAAGATTATTTGGAAACAATTTACCTTATTATATCTGAAAAAGAGGCTGTCAGACCAAAAGATATAGCAAAAAGGCTTGATGTATCAAATGCATCTGTTACAGGTGCATTAAAAACTCTTGCAGATAAGGGAATGATAAATTATGCTCCTTATGATGTGATTACTTTAACAAATAATGGCAGGCTTGCGGCTATGGATATTGTCCGCCGTCATGAGCTTTTAAGAGATTTTTTTGTTAAAGTGCTTGGGGTTTCAAAAGCAGAAGCTGATAAGGCAGCATGTGCTATGGAGCATGGTATATCTATTGAAATTATAGATAAATTAGCCAGATTTGCAGAGTTTATTGAAATATGTCCACGTGGTGGAGAAGCCTGGGCAAATGGTAATATAGCTTACTGTGATAAGGCGTTGTCTTTAGATGTCTGTCAGGAATGTATATCTTCTATTTCAGATAAAGTGAATGAAAATCACAATAAACAACTGCATGGAGGTCGTATAGTGAAAAAATTAAATGATGTTCGTCCTGGGGAACGATGTAAGGTTGTGAAAATTACTTCAAAAGGTAATCTTTTTAAAAGACTTACAGAAATGGGACTTACAACTGGTACAATCATTGAGGTTGAAAGAGTCGCTCCTCTTGGAGACCCTGTGGAAATGAAAGTTAAAGGCTATCATTTATCTTTAAGAAAAGATGAAGCATCTAAAATAGAAGTAGAAATGATGTAGTAATTTTTAAAATTACTATATTTTTTTATAATAAATTTTAGGCAAGACTAAAAAAATAAATTACTCTAAAATTATTTATGAGGATTAATATGAAAGATACATTGACAATAGCTCTTGCAGGTAATCCAAATGCCGGTAAGACTACAATATATAATGCATTAACAGGAGCCAGGCAGCATATAGGAAATTATCCTGGTGTTACTGTTGAAAAAAAAGAAAGTATGATTACATATAATAATCAGCAGCTAAAGATTATTGATTTGCCAGGAACATACAGTTTAACAGCTTATTCAGTTGAAGAAGTTGTAGCAAGAAATGTTATTATTAATGAAAAACCTGATGTTGTTGTTGATATTATAGATTCATCTAATTTAGAAAGAAATCTCTATTTAGCAGTTCAGCTTATGGAATTAAGAATACCACTTGTGTTTGTATTTAATATGAAAGATATGGCGCAGGAAATGGGTATTAAAATAGATGTGAAAAGCCTTTCTAATCTTTTTTGTGTACCTATAATAGAAACCGTTGGCAGTAAAGGGGACGGCGTTAAAACTATTTTAGAAGAAGCTATCAAAGTTGCAAAAAATCCTGAAATTAAATATCCAGTTATAACTTATGATAAAGTAATAGAAAAATATGTTAATTCTGTTGAAGAATTAATTAAAAAGTATTCAACTAATATTGAAAATTACAATACACGCTGGCTTGCAGTTAAACTTTTAGAAGGTGATAAGGATGTTATGCAGACAGTTCCTTCTCCTATTGTTGCAGAAGAAGTGAAAAGAGCATCTGTAGAAATAGATGAAATGCTTGGAGATTCACCAGAAACAGCAATAGCAAGTGCCCGATATGGTTTTATATCAGGTGCATGTCAGGAATGTGTTACTACAACTGTTGAAGCGCGCCATAATATGAGCGATGCGATAGATTCAGTATTAGTAAACAGAGTGCTTGGTATTCCTATATTTTTAGGGCTTATGTATCTTGTTTTCCAGCTTACTTTTACTCTTGGCGACCCATTTATGGGCTGGATTGAGCAGTTCTTTGGTTTTTTAGGCGAAAAAGCAAGTGTATTAATAACACATGATTTATTAAGGTCATTGATTGTAGACGGCATAATTGGCGGCGTAGGTGGTGTTATTGTATTTCTGCCTAATATTATATTTTTATTTATAGCAATAGCAGTTCTTGAAGCAAGTGGGTATATGGCACGTGTTGCATTTATTATGGATAAAGTAATGCATAAAATAGGGCTGCATGGAAAAAGTTTTATTCCATTTTTAATTGGTTTTGGTTGCTCTGTTCCTGCAATTATGGCAACAAGAACTCTTGATAACCAGAGAGATAGAATTTTAACTATGCTTGTAACTCCTTTTATGAGCTGCGGCGCAAGGCTGCCTATATATTTACTTATTATTCCTGCTTTTTTTGATAAAAATCAGGCATTAGTTTTATGGGTTGTTTATTTAATAGGTATTATAATGGCAATAGTTGTAGCCAAAATATTGGGATTAACAGTATTAAAAGGTGAATCAGCTCCTTTTGTTATGGAACTTCCACCATACAGGATACCTACATTAAAAGGTGTTTTAATGCAAATGTGGGAAAGAAGCTGGCTTTATCTTAAAAAGGCAGGTACTATTATTTTATTTGTATCTATTGTAATGTGGGCGTTAACTGTTTTTCCATTATTTCCAGCAGAAAAGGCGGCAGAATATGAAAATAAACTTCCAGAATTAGAGCAGGTTGTAGAAACTAAAACAGCAGAACTGGAAAAAACTGGCTATGTTATTATGACTGATGAAAACATGCAGCAGGCAGAAGAAATAAATTCTAAATTAAGTAATGAAGAATTATTAAAAGCAGAGCAGCTTATGGCTGAAATAGATGATGCAAATATGCAGATAGAGCAGATTAATAATGATTTAGCAGAAGCAGAATTAGAAAACAGTGCTGCTGGCAGAATAGGTAAATTTATAGAGCCTGTTTTAACACCTATTGGCTTTGACTGGAAAATTGGAACTGCATTAATAGGTGCTTTTGCAGCAAAAGAAGTGTTTGTTGCTCAAATGGGTATAGTTTACTCTCTTGGTGAAGCTGGAGAAGATTCTGATGCATTAAGAGAAAAACTTCGTGAAAACTATTCTGCTTTAACAGGTTTTGCAATTATGGTATTTGCTCTTTTAAGTGCACCATGTATGGCAACTTTTGCAATAGTTAAAAGAGAAAGCAACTCTTGGAAATGGCCGATTTTACAATTTTTTGGAATGACAGCTATTGCATATATTATAACTTTTATAATATATCAGGCAGGAAAACTTTTTATGTAATTTAATGGAGGTAATTTATGTTAGGAAATATTGTTGTAGCATTAATAGTATTAACAGCAGCTGTTATAAGCGGCAGAAAAATATATAAAACATTAACAGGAAAATCTGGCTGTTCATGTGCATGTGGAAGCTCAAAAGGAGGAACTACTGGCTGCTGCAGTTCATCATGCGGCATAAAAAAATAAGTAATTAAATTATAACCTGCCTTGAAAGTAAGGCAGGTTTTTTTATCAAAATACATAATTTTAAAAATATAGTATTGATTTTATTTTAAAAAGCTATATATTAATTTTTTTACGAATAAAAGGAGCAGAAAATAGTATGGCGCGATTTACCTCATCAATGCTTGAACAGATTAGGTTAATAAATATAGCCACTATTATAGAGCCTTATGTAGAATTGCGCAGCAAGGGCAGGGATTTATGGGGGCTTTGTCCTTTTCATAATGAAAAATCTCCTTCTTTTAAAGTAGATGCTGAAAAAGGTTTTTTTAAATGTTTTGGATGTGATGCAAAAGGGGACGGCATTACATTTATAATGCGTAAACTTGGTTTTTCATACCAGGATGCTGTATTATATTTAGCTGAAAAGTATGGGATAAATATAGAATATGACGGCGAAAGTAATATGCACTCAAAAGACATATTAACTCTCCATGATGAAATACAGAAAATTTCCCGTAAACTTTTTTATACAAGTGCAGGCCAGGAAGCTAGAAACTATATTATAAACCGCAGTTTTAACGATGATGATTTTAATGAATTTGGAATAGGCTATCTTTCTTCAGATGTAGATTATTCTGGAATTTATAAAATGTTTCCAAAAGATATACTTTATAATTCCGGCTTTTTTAAGGAATCTAAATACGGCGCGCCTTATGCAAGGTTTTTTAACAGGCTTATGCTGCCTATAAAAAACGTAACAGGTTCAATTGCAGCTTTTGCAGGCAGAAGTTTAGACGGCTCAAACCCAAAATATCTAAATTCAGCAGAAAGCTCTGTATTTCATAAGGGTTATACATTATTTAATATAGATAAGGCAAAAGATGCCATGAAACAAAGCAGGCAGGCACTGATTGTAGAAGGTTATTTTGATGTAATGCGTCTTTATAAGAACGGCTTTAAAAATGCAGTAGCACCAATGGGTACAGCATTAACTCATGAGCAGATAGGTCTTTTAAAACGGTATGCAGAAGAAATAACTGTTATGTTTGATGGGGACAGTGCAGGTGAGAAAGCTGCTTTTAGAAGCCTTGAAAGGTTTGCAGAAAGTGGACTTTTCCCAAAAGTAATTTTTCTGCCGGAAGTAGATGACCCAGACAGCTTTATTTTAAACTATGGAGCAGATAAATTTAAAGAAATATTTGAAAAAAGAGAAGATTTATTTATCCACATGATAAAAAGACTTGCACTTTCTGCAAAAAATGATTTTAATATAAAGCTTGTCAGGTTTAAATCAGTAAAAGATATGCTTGCAAAAATAGAAAATCTCCATATTAGAGACTATTATATCGAGGCGGCAGCAGATATATTTGGTTTGAAAAAAGAAAATATTCAAGAAGAATTAGCAGTTAACCGATATAAAAAGAATGTTGCCTTAAATAAGTCAGTTAATAAGAACTTATACTTATGTGAGATGGATTTTGTTGCATGTTTATCACGTTTACCAGTAGATATTGTAGATAGTATTTTATCTGATATGAATCTGGAAATGATAAATAATGATGAAATTAGAAGTATTTTAAAAAAAATACTTGAATTTTTGCCAAATATTTCAGATATTAGGCAGGTTACGCATGAATTAGGCAGTCAATTTGTAGAGCTTGCAATGCGGGAAATTGCAGAAGATAATGCTTATGATGAAGCACTGAAAAATAAAAGACAAATTGAGCTTAATTATCTAAAAAAACGTCAGAATGAGTTGATAGAGTTAATGCGTACAACTACTGACAAAACAGCTCAAATCAGTATTTTGCAGGAATTAAATAATCTTACAAAACTGATTGCAGGTAAAAATAAGGATGGTGAATAAAGTTTATGTCAAAGAAGATCAAACTACCTGAAGTAAAACAATTAATCACACTTGGAAAAGAAAAAGGATTTCTTACTTTTGATGAGATTAATGATGCACTGCCTGAAGAAGCAGCAACAAGTGATTTTCTTGATGAAATAATAACATTACTTTCACAGCTTAAAATTGATGTTATAGATAATAAAAGTAAAAAAGGAAATATATTTCCTACAAATGTTGTTATAGATGATGAAGATGACGAAGACGGTCTTTCTTCACTTGACGGCGAATACCAGGAAGACGGGGAAGAAATATTAAGCACTGATGACCCTGTCAGGCTTTATTTAAAAGAAATGGGCAATATTCCTCTTTTAAACAGGGAAGATGAAGTTAATGTTGCAAAAGAAATAAAAAAAGGTCAAAGAAAAGTTATTAAAGCAATCTTATCTTTTCCGTCAACTGCTGCTAAATTTATGGAATTTTCAGAAGGCGTAAAAAATGATACAATGCGCCTTAAAGATATCATAGATATAGAAGAAGATGATATAGAAATGGAACAGCTGCAGGAAGATTTTGAAGATATGGATGAAGAAGCTGTTAAAGAAATCAAAGATAATAAAGAGGCACAGTTAAAAGCTCAATTTTTTGATACAATTGATGAAATAGTTAATAAACTTCGTCAGGATATTAATTTAGCAGAAGAATATAGGAAAAATGCTAAAAATCTGCCTGTTGAAGAACAGAAAAAAATGAAGGCTGATTTAGATGCTTCTATTGAAGAATTAACTGATAAACTCCTTGAAATCAAAGTTAATTTTACAACAATTAATGAAATTTCTCAGGATATTAAAATTACATACGATGCTATTCAAGACAGCATGTATGAATTTAATAAACTTGCTAAAATCTTAAAATTAGATACACCTACTCTTTTCACTATTACAAATGAAGAAATTACTCAAATAGCATCTAACCAGGGCATGCGTGAAAAAGAAATAAATACTATTATTAGTAAGCATGCACAAACTCTTGAAAAAATAAATAACCATTATAATAATATTGGTATAGAAAAAGATGAGTTTGAGCAGATATATGAAAGCCTTTTAGAAGGCGAGCATGTAACTGACAGCGCTAAATCTAAATTAATTGAGGCAAACCTTAGATTAGTTGTAAGTATAGCAAAAAAATATACAAACAGAGGTTTACAGTTCCTTGATTTAATTCAGGAAGGAAATATAGGTCTTATGAAAGCTGTTGAAAAATTTGACTATTCAAAAGGATATAAATTTTCAACTTATGCTACATGGTGGATAAGGCAGGCAATTACAAGAGCTATTGCTGACCAGGCACGTACAATCCGTATACCAGTTCACATGATAGAAACAATCAATAAAATGATGAAAGTTACTAGAAATCTGCAGCAGGATTTAGGCAGGGAGCCAACACCAGAAGAAATATCTGAAAAAATGGATATTCCTGTTGAAAAAATCAAAAAAGTGATGAAAATAGCAAAAGAACCTGTATCTCTTGAAACACCGATTGGTGAAGATGAAGATTCAAGTCTTGGTGATTTTATTGAAGATAAGTCTGCTAAAAATCCGTCAGATGAAGTAACTTATTTAAAATTAAAAGAGCATACAAGAAATATTCTTGATACCTTATCGCCTAGGGAGGCAAGTGTATTAAGGCTTAGGTTTGGTATAGACTGCGATTCAGACCACACTCTTGAAGAAGTTGGTAAGAAATTTACAGTTACAAGAGAACGTATCAGGCAGATTGAAGCAAAAGCGCTGCGTAAATTAAGGCACCCTACAAGAAGTCGTATTATGCGCACTTTTACTGACTAATATGAAATTAAATTTTTATACATATAAAACAGATATCGGCAGTTTAAATATAACTGCCGATAATTTTTATATAAGATATTTATCTATTGGAAAGTATAAATATTCTAATCATATATATAATGAAACAGAATTAATAAATAATGCTTTTCTACAAATTAATGAATATTTAGCAGGCATTAGAAAACAATTTGAATTAAATATTTTTTATGAAGGCTCTATTTTTCAGAAAAAAATATGGAATGAACTTTTACATATACCTTACGGGCAGGTAATATCATATAAGCAGCTGGCAGAAAAGGTTTATGCACCAAAAGCTTACAGGGCAGCAGGCTCTGCATGTGGATTAAATCCGTTACCTATAATTATACCATGCCACAGGGTAATACATTCAAACGGCAGTATTTCTGGATATGCTTTTGGAAGTAAAGTAAAGGAGTATTTATTAAATTTAGAAAAAAATAGCGCTGTATAATAAAAATTATTGCATTTTAAAATTTATTATAGTAAACTCACTTCGTAAAAATAAAAAAGAAAGGTATGATATGAAATTAAGTGCAAGAAATCAATTAAAAGGCGTTATAAAAGAAATAGAAAATGGTGCAGTTAATGCTGTTGTTAAATTAGATATAGGCGGCGGCAATATTATTTCTGCAACAATTTCTATGGATGCTGTTAAATCATTAAACTTATCAGTAGGTAAGGAAGCTTATGCAGTTATTAAATCTACATCAGTTATGGTTGGTGTAGAATAATATAAATCAGCCGAAATGGTGGAACTGGTAGACACGCAGGTTTCAGGTACCTGTGGGGTAACACCTGTGGGGGTTCAAATCCCCCTTTCGGCATTTATACAATCTATATAAAATATACTGATTAGTATGGGGTATTTTATATATAGTGTATTGTCTTTAATTAAATATTGTGAGGTAAAGTAAGCATGCCGATGAATTTTATGTATAATATGTTTTCAAGTGATTTAGCGGTGGATTTAGGCACAGCTAATACTCTTATATATGTTAAAGGCAGAGGGGTTGTTTCAAGTGAGCCTTCTGTTGTTGCAATAAATAGTAATACTAAAGAAATTCTTGCTATTGGGCAGGAAGCAAAAAATATGCTTGGCAGGACTCCTGCAAATATTAGTGCTGTTCGCCCAATGAAAGATGGCGTTATTGCAGATTATGATACTACAGAAAAAATGATTAGATATTTTATTCTAAAAGTTCATAACAGAAGAAGTCTTGTTCGTCCTAGAATGGTTATATGTATCCCGTCAGGTGTTACTCAGGTAGAAAAAAGAGCCGTTAAAGATTCTGCTATTCAGGCAGGCGCTAGAGAAGTATATTTAATTGAAGAACCAATGGCAGCAGCAATCGGGGCAGGTCTTCCTATCCAAGAGCCATCAGGTAATATGGTGGTAGATATAGGTGGCGGCACAACTGAGGTTGCAGTTATATCTTTATCAGGTATTGTTTATGCGAATTCTGTAAGGGTAGGCGGCGATGAAATGGATGATAATATTGTTAACTATATTAAACGCCAGTATAACCTTTTAATCGGTACAGCTACTGCAGAAGATTTAAAAATTAAACTTGGTTCAGCATTTCCACTGGAAAATGAAATAAAAACTGAAATTAAAGGCAGGGATTTAGTTACAGGTATTCCTAAAACAATAGAAATATCTGATTCTGAAATTAGAGAGGCCTTAAAAGAAGCTATTGCAAAAATTGTTGATGCAGTTCGCATTGCATTAGAGCAGACTCCGCCAGAATTATCAGCAGATATTGTTGATAGAGGTATTGTATTAACTGGTGGTGGTGCACTTTTAAAAAATCTTGATAAAAGGCTTTCACATGAAACAGGTCTTCCTATTATCGTTTCTGATGACCCTTTAAAAGCCGTTGCTTTAGGTTCAGGTAAAGTGCTTGATGATTTAGAACTGCTTAAAAAGGTTGCTGTAGAATAAGAAATGTTTAAGTGGAAAAGATTATTTCTTGTTATTATTATAATACTGCTTATAATAATAGTACAGGCAAGGAATATAAATGTTGATGGTCCATTTCGCGGGTTGCTTGGTAATATTGTAAACCCAGTTATCTTTTTAACAAATAAGGTATTTTCAGGTATTGGCGGTGTATGGAATTCTTACATTAATTTAGTTAATGTGCAAAAGGAAAACCAGGAATATAAGAAGATTATTGATAATCTTACTCTTGAAAATACTTTATTATCAGAAAAGCTTAGTCAAAGTGAAAGGTTACAGACATTACTTAGGTTATATAGAACTTATGATTTTCAGCAAATGCCTGCAAATGTTGTAGGTGTTAGTGATGGCTATGTAAAAAATATTGTGATTGATGCTGGTGATATTGACGGTGTGAAGAAAAATGACCCAGTTATTGGGTTTCAAGGGCTTGTTGGCAGAGTGTCTAATACTTATGCAACAACCAGCGAAGTGGATGTTATTTTAAATATTTCATCAAATGTCAGCGTTATGAACAGCAGAACAAGAGTGTCAGGTATTATGCGTGGAGACGGTAAAGGCCGCCTTTATGTAGATTATTATGACAGACTTGATGATGTGCGGGTTGGTGATGTATTTGTTACATCAGGGCTTGGAATGCTTTACCCAAAAGGTATAAGAATAGGAAAAGTATCGGAAATAGTTCGTGATAATACTGGGCTTTTTCAAAAAGTATTTTTAGAGCAGTCCGAAGATTTTTATAAATTGGAACATGTTTTCATTGTTAAGAATAATTAAAAATAGATATGTATCTATTATACTAATACTTACTTTATGTTACGTATTATCTCATACAACATTTCATTTTTTATCAAATGTAAATTACTCCATAATACTTTATATGCTTACAGCTCAGCATATTAATGATGAAACTTATATTCCTTATTCTATTATTTTTGGTTTATATTCAGATTACATTGCAGCATCATATATTGGTTTAAGTGTTTTATTTTTTCTGTTTTTATCAATTATAAAAATATTTACAGAATATAAGTTTGATTTAAAGACATCTTTTTCAATAGTCATATTTAGTGCGTTTGCTATTTTAGCATATAATTTATTTTTTTCCACTATTTTAGGATATAATATGATATTATCATCTATATATATTTTAAAAACAAGCGTATTTGATTTTATAATTTATTTAGTTATTTATTCTATAATGGAGTTTGCAAGTGCTTTTCGCAGCATTAAAAGATGACCTTTTAGGTTATTATAGAAGAAGAATAATTTTGTTTTTTGCTATATTTGTAATAATTTCCAGCATATTATTTGCGAGGCTTTTTATATTACAGGTAATACAGTATGAACAGCTTTCTGTTGATGCTAATAGAAACAGAATAAAAACAAGAGAAATAATTGCAGAGCGTGGGTTTATTTATGATTCTAAAATGAACCTTCTTGTAAGCAATACACCATCTTATGACCTTGTATTAAATAAGGATGAGATTAGGCGTGGTGATGATGTTATTGGTATGCTTAAACGTGTGCAGGAAGTTGTTGATTTTGATATGGATAAAGTCCTTAAAGATTATAAAGACAGGCGAATTCCGTCAGTCCTTATAAGCAGAGGTTTAAGTTTATCAGATATAGCATATTTTGAAGAATATTCAGATAATTTTGCTGGATTAAGTGTAGAGCTTCATTCTGTTAGAAAATATTCAGACGGGTTATCATTCAGTCATATTTTAGGATATGTTAGTGAGGCAACGCCTGAAGATATAGAAAAAAATAAAGAAATCTATAAACGAGGCAGCTATATTGGCACAATGGGTGTTGAGCTGCAGTATGAAAATGAACTGCGTGGCAGTCCTGGTTCAATGGAGATTGAAAGGGATGCAAGAGGCAGAATAGTAAATATTTTAAAAGAAAACCCTGCTGTTGCTGGTAACGATGTTGTTTTAACAATAGATTCAGAGTTGCAGCAGTATGTTGCAGAAACTATGGAAGATAAAAAGGGGGCAGTTGTTATATTAGATATTTCTGATAATTCACTGCTTACTTTATATTCTGCACCAAGTTATGATTTAAATATGTTTACTCCATATCTTAATGAAACAGAGTGGGAAAGAATACATAAAGATAAAAGAAGTCCATTAATCAACCGTCCGATTGAGGGTCAGTATTCACCAGGTTCTGTTTATAAAGTTGCCATGGCGCTTGCTGGATATGAAGAAAAAGCTGTTACACCTGATACTACATATAAGTGTTTAGGAACATTTAGATTAAATTCATATTTTTCATACAGATGCTGGAAAAGGTCAGGTCATGGAAAAGTGAATATGCAGGAAGCTTTAGCACAGTCATGCGATATTTATTTTTATAATTTAGGGCTTGCTTTAGATATTGATAAAATGGAATATTATTCAAAAATATTATCTCTTGGTGAATATACCGGCATAGATTTGCCTAATGAAAAAACTGGTATTTATCCTTCAAGAAAATGGAAGAAAGCAGCAAGAGGCGATATCTGGTATCCGGGGGATACTGTCAATACCTCTATTGGTCAGGGATATATGACTGCCACTCCTTTACAGATTGGGGTTATGATGAGTGGTGTATTTAATGGTGGTAAGATATATAAACCTAGAATTTTAAAAGGAATTATTGACCAAAAAACTGGTGAATATATTGAAAAAGAATCAGAATTAAAACACCAGATTTATGTATCAAAAGAGATACAGGAAAATATTATGGCTGGTCTAATAGATGCGGTATATAAACGCGGCGGTACATCAGGCAGGGCAAGAGTAAAGGAAATGAAAATAGGCGGAAAAACTGGAACAGCTCAAGTGGTAAGTGCAAAAATTACTGAAAAATATGAAAAAGATGAGATTCCAGAAGAATATAGAGACCATGCATGGTTTACTGGCGTATTTCCAGCACGTGAGCCTAAATATGTGATTGTTGTGTTAGCAGAAAACAGCGGCGGTGGTGGTGCAAGTGCTGCACCTATTGGTGGAAATATTATAAAAAAAATGCTTGATATGGGGTATGTTACTCCTGATAATGATAACAGGGAATAAATAATATGTTTGCTAAGTTTAAAAAATATTTACTAGAAATGGATTATCTTCTTTTAGCTATTGTTTTATGTCTTGCTGGTATTGGTGTAGTATCTATATACAGTGCTGGTTATAATCCATATACAGGTGAAACAGACTCCTTTTATAAAAGACAGCTTATGTGGCTTATGCTTGGTGTTATTTCTTTTTTTATTATGAGCTATGTAAATTATAGAAAAATAGTCAGGCTGACACCATTTATATACGGTGCAGGTATTATATTACTTTTAATAGTATTAATTTTAGGACATATTAAAATGGGAGCTCAAAGGTGGATAGGGGTAGGACCTTTTCGTCTGCAGCCATCAGAGCTTTTTAAGATAATATGGGTTATTTCTCTTTCCTGGCTTTTTATGGATTTTGATGGACGCCCACTTAGTTTATTAAAGATTATACAAAAATCATGGATGCTTATACCACCATTTCTTTTAGTATTTTCTCAACCTGATTTAGGAACAGCTTTAACTTATGTTGCTGTGTGGGGTATGATTTTACTTATGCTTGGTGTAAAGCGTCATGTATTTGTTACGGCTTTAATAGCTATAGCTGTTATAGTGCCTATTGGCTGGAATAATCTGCATGATTATCAGCAGACACGTGTAAAAGTATTTTTAGGTTTAGTGCAGGATAAGCAGGGGGACGGCTACCATGCAGAGCAGTCAAAAGTGGCTGTTGGCAGCGGCGGTATAACTGGTAAAGGTTTTTTAGGTGGAACCCAGGCCCATTTAAGTTTTCTTCCTGAAAGCCATACAGACTTTATTTTTGCAGTATTTAATGAAGAACAGGGGTTAATTGGTGGAACAGTTGTGATTCTGCTTTTCCTTTTTCTAATCTTTAAGATATTTAGTATAGCCATAAAGACAAAAGAGGCAGCAGGTAAGCTTATTGCTATGGGTGTTGGCTGCTATATATTTTTCCAGTTTATAATTAATGCAGGAATGACTGTTGGTATGGTTCCTATTGTTGGTATTCCTATGCCGTTTGTAAGTTACGGCGGCACATCACTGCTGTCATTTTTTACGATGATAGGGATTGTTAATTCAATACATTTAAGAAGATATTCTATAACTGAATAAAGGAATATATATGAATATAAAAGAACTTATAAATGTTTCAAAACCAGCCAGATATATTGGCGGTGAACTTAATTCTATAATAAAAGATAGTGATAATCTTTTAGATTTTTGCCTTATTTTTCCAGATATTTATGAAATTGGTTCAAGTCATGTTGGCTATAAATTACTTTATGAAAGAGTAAATAAGTCAGATAAAGTATACTGCCAAAGGTTTTTTGCACCATGGAAAGATGCTCTTGACTATTTTGGTAAAGATATTTTTATAAGCCTTGAAAAATCAAAACCGTTAAGTGAGTTTGATGTATTAGGATTTTCTATTCATTATGAAATGAGCTATACAACAGTATTAGGCATATTAAAATATTCTGAAATTCCATATAAAACAGCAGACAGGGGAGAAAACTGTCCTATAATTATGGCAGGTGGTTCATGTACATATAACCCTGCACCTCTTACTCCTTTTATTGATGTATTTTACATTGGCGAAGGTGATATTAATTTAAGGAAAGTTTTAGAGCATATTAAAGAATTAAAAGATAAAAACGTAAAAAAATCAGATATATTAAAAGAATTAAATAAATATCCTTTTTTATTTGTTCCAAGTGTGGAAAGCGATAAAAAAGTTATGCGTGATATATTTATAGATTTTAATACAAGTGATTTTGACTATGCTCCTGTTGTGCCATTAATACCTGCAATTCAAGACAGAGTGTCTGTTGAAATTGCAAGGGGTTGTACAGCAGGCTGCAGGTTTTGTCAGGCAGGTATGATATACAGACCTGTAAGAGAAAGAAATACTGATAATGTAATTAATGATGTATTACACCAGATAGAAAAAACAGGTCATCAGGAGGCATCACTGCTTTCTCTTTCAACAGGTGATTATTCTCAAATTGAACCGCTAATATTAAATTTAAATAAAAAATTATCTTCTGAAAATGTGTCATTATCAACCCCATCTCTTAGGGCAAACAGTGTATCTGAAACATTATTTAAGGAAATATCAAAGGTTAGAAAATCTGGCTTTACAATAGCACCAGAGGCTGGCACTCAAAGAATGAGAGATATTATTAATAAAAACATTTCAGAAGAAGATATATTATCAGCTGTTAAGCTTGCAGCAGAAAATGGATATACTAGCGTAAAATTATATTTTATGATAGGTCTTCCTTATGAAACTGATGAAGATATAATAGGTATAGCAGATACAGCCTCAAAAATAAAAAAAGCCGTGCAGGAAGTAAAAAAAGGCTCTTTTGATATTTCTGTATCAGTATCCCATTTTGTTCCAAAACCACATACACCATTTCAAATGTTTGGACAGGTGCCAAAACAGGAGCTGGAAAGAAGAATGTATATGCTTAAAGATGAACTTAGAAGAAGAAAGTTTAAATTTAAGTTTCACGATACAAGAATGAGCCTTTTAGAAGCATTTTTATCAAGAGGTAATATAGAAGTGTCTAAGGCACTTGAATATGTTGTTGAGCATGGATTTTATCTTGATGCATGGGATGAGTTTACTGATTATAACAAGTGGACAGAATTATGTTCAGAAATAGGTATAGATATTTCTTTAATGGCAGAAAAAAGCTATCAGGAACAAGATATACTGCCATGGTCAAATATATTAACTGGTGTAAGCGATAAATTTTATCAAAGAGAAATAGAAAAGGCAGAGAAAGGTCAGGCAACTGTTGACTGCCGTAATGGAAAATGTTCTGCATGCGGAGTGTGTGATTTTAAAGAGTTACAGCCCCAGAAATCAGAAGATGTATTAAATGAAACTATTGAAACAAAATCAGATAAAAAAATATGCCAGTATGAAGTAGTTTATGAAAAATATGACAGGGGAGTATTTTTCTCTGCTCTTGATTTAAATAGAATATTTATACACAGCCTGCTTGTAAGTGGTGTAGAATTATCATACAGCCAGGGGTTTAATCCGCATCCAAAAATAAATACATGGATTCCACTTCCTGTTGGAATGGCAGGAGAAAATGAAATCATGAGTTTTGAATCATCAATGATTAATATGGATATATTTTTAAATATATTTAATCAAAATCTGCCAAAAGGATTAAAAGCAAAAAGCGTAAGGCAGATAAATTCTATGAAAACAGGAACTGAGTTTATTTCCACTTATAAACTGCTTGATGAAACTAATATTATTTTTCAGGAAATTAAAAATAATAATAAGCTTTTTTATAATAAAAAAGATAAAAAAGGCGGATTAAAATCTGTTAATATAGAAGATTATCTTATAAATTATGACAGCGAAACAGGGATAATCATATTAAAAGCAGGTAATGCAGGCGGTTTTAATTTAATTGAGCTTATGCGCCAGTATATGCCTTTACAGAATATAAATATTGTTAGAATAAAGGTAGAAAAAGATGAAACAGGAAAATAAAGAATCTATTTATAACTTTTTGGAATATTTATATAATTTCTACAATAAAAAAGAGTATATATATTCTGACCCTATAAGGTTTCCCCATGAAATAAAAGGAGATACTGAATTTATTGCTTTTACGGCTGCATCTTTTGCATACGGCAATATGAAAGCTATACAGGGTTTTTTATATAAATATTTTGAAAATGCAGGCACAACTGTTGCAGATTTAAATACGGATGTTAATGATATTTTGTATTATAGATTTCAGACAAAAGAAGATGTTGCAGCGTATTCAATATTAATGAAACGGGTATATGAAAAATATGGCAGCTTATATGAACTTTTTAAAGCAGCAGGTGCAGTATCTATTGCAAATATAGATAAAGGTATAATTTTATTACGCTCTTATCTTGATAATATAACACAGGGGCTAAATTTTTTACTGCCTGTGCCTGGAAAATCAGCGTCTAAACGATTATATATGTTTTTACGCTGGATGGTTAGAAAAGACGATGTAGATTTTGGTTTTTGGAGTGAGTTTGATAAAACAAGCCTTTATATGCCAACAGATACGCATATATTAAGACTAGCTGGAAACCTTGGTATTATAGATAAAAATGAGAAGGGCAGGAAGGCAGTGATTAAAGTAACAGAATTTTTTAGAGAGTTAAATATAGAAGACCCTGCAAAGTATGACTTTTCTTTAACAAGGTTAGGTATTATAAGTGGTTGTCAGTATTCAGAAAGTAGTGTATGTGAAAAATGTTTTCATAAAAAAGTTTGTCTTTTCTATTGACTTTTTTTGAAAAAAAGATAAATTTAGTATTAATTAAAAGGAGGCTAATTATGGCACTAGAATTTAATGAAAACAACTTTAAAGATGAGGTTTTAAACTGTGATAAACCTGTTCTTGTAGACTTTTGGGCTGCATGGTGCGGACCTTGCAAATTACTTGGACCAACTATTGAAGAATTACACAAAGAATTAGGTGATAAAGTAAAAGTTGGTAAAGTAAATGTTGATGAAAATCAAAGTTTAGCAGCAGCATACGGCATTATGAGTATTCCAACAGTTCTTATCATTAAAAGTGGTAAAATTATGGAACAATTTGTTGGTATTCAACCAAAAGGCGTATACGTTGATGCATTAAATAAACATATGTAATATTTATTTATATATATTATATATATTAAAAAACCTAAGTTTAGAAATAAACTTAGGTTTTTTTATTGCTTAAAAATCAAATTGCCTGATTAACAGGCAATTTAATTTTAATATTATTAGTGTTTAATAACGATTTTACCGTCTTTTGCAGTAAGATAAATTGTAGTATTTGGTTTAGTTTCGCCTTTAATTATACTTTCAGCAACTAAATTTTCTATCATTTTTTGTATAGCACGTTTCATAGGTCTTGCACCAAAAGTAACATCGTAGCCGCTTTGTACAATTAAATCTATGGCGCTGTCATCTACTTCTAAACCAACAGGCAGGTCAGCTAACCTTTTTGCAACGCCTTTTATTAAAAGTTTTGCAATAGATACTATATTTTCTTTTGTTAATGGGTGGAAAACGATAATATCATCAACCCTGTTTAAAAATTCAGGTTTAAAATACATAGAAAGCTCATTCATAGCAATCTGATTGATTTTACTGTATTTCTCATCCATTGAGCCGTCTTTTGCAAATTCTTCCATAATATGCTGTGAAGCAACGTTAGAAGTCATTATAACAACAGTATTTTTAAAGTTTACAACTCTGCCTTTTGAGTCTGTAAGTCTGCCGTCATCTAAAAGCTGCAGAAGTATATTAAATACGTCTGGATGGGCTTTTTCAATTTCATCAAGCAGGATAACAGAATATGGGCGTCTGCGTACTTTTTCTGTTAACTGGCCGCCTTCTTCATAACCAACATATCCAGGAGGCGCACCAATTAATTTAGCCACAGAGTGTTTTTCCATATATTCGCTCATATCTATACGTATAAGAGCATCTTCTGTATCAAATAAAAATTCAGCCAGTGCTTTTGCAAGTTCAGTTTTACCAACCCCAGTAGGTCCAAGGAAGATAAATGAGCCCATAGGTCTTTTAGGGTCATTAAGCCCTGCACGGCTTCTTCTTACAGCTTCGCTTATTGCTTTAATTGCAACATCCTGCCCTATAACTCTTTCATGGAGGTAACTTTCCATATTAAGTAGTTTGTCTGCTTCTTCTTCTAAAAGTTTTGTAACAGGCACGCCAGTCCATCTGGAAACGACTTCTGCAATATCTTCTTCATCTACTTCTTCTTTAAGCATAGCTTTACCATGCTGTATATCTTTTAATTTTTCAGAAATTTCTTCCTGTTTTTTAGCAAGTTCTACAAGTGTGCCGTATTTTAACTGGCTTGCTTTTTCTAAATCGCCGCTTCTTTCAGCTACTTCTGCCTGATGTTTAGTGTTTTCAATTTCTTCTTTTATATCACGTGATTGCTGAATAATATTTTTTTCATTATTCCACTGGGTAGAAAGAGTGCCGATTTTTTCCTTTAAATCACCTAATTCTTTCTCAATATTTTCACATCTTGTTTTAGATGCTGCATCAGTTTCTTTTTTAAGAGCCTGTCTTTCTATTTCAAGCTGTCTTGCACGTCTTTCAAGCTCATCAAGTTCAGCAGGCATACTGTCTATTTCCATTCTTAAACGAGCTGTTGCCTCATCTATTAAGTCAATCGCTTTATCAGGCATAAACCTGTCAGCAATATATTTATTAGCTAAATGGGCAGCTGCAACTAATGCGCTGTCTTTTATTCTAACACCATGGTGGATTTCATATTTTTCTTTTAAGCCACGCAGAATAGAAACTGTATCTTCAACAGAAGGTTCTTTTACCATAACTGGCTGAAATCTTCTTTCAAGAGCAGCATCTTTTTCTATATATTTTTTATACTCATCAAGTGTAGTAGCGCCTATGCAGTGAAGTTCGCCTCTTGCAAGTGATGGTTTTAAAATATTTGCAGCATCCATTGCACCGTCAGTAGCACCAGCCCCAACAAGAGTATGGATTTCATCAATAAATAATATAATTTCGCCGTTTGATTCTTTAATTTCTTTCAATATTGCTTTAAGTCTGTCTTCAAACTCACCTCTATATTTTGTACCTGCAATCAGTCCACCCATATCTAAAACGGCAATAACTTTATTTTTTAAGCTTTCAGGAATATCGCCTTTTACTATTCTTTGGGCAAGTCCTTCTGCAATAGCAGTTTTACCAACACCAGGTTCACCAATTAATACAGGGTTGTTTTTAGTTCTTCTTGATAAAACATGTATTACACGCCTAATTTCTTCATCTCTGCCAATAACTGGGTCTAGTTTACCATTTCTAGCAGCTTCAGTTAAGTTAATAGTATATTTTTCAAGAGTATTCATTTTTTCTTCTGGGTTTTGGTCTACTATTTTACTGCTGCCGCGTATTTCTTTAATGGCTTTATTAATGTTATTTGCATCAATACCATTACTTGAAAATATTTTTCTTAATGAATAGCCTGCATTTTCAACAGCACCTAAAAGTAAGTGTTCTGTTGATACATATTCATCTCCCATTTTTTTAGCTGTATCAAAAGCATAATCAATAGCTTTTTGTGTATCATTTGCTAATGTTGGCTGGGCAGAGCCTGAAACTTTTGGCAGAGTATCAAGTATTGATTTGATTTCTGCTGCAATCATATCAGGGTTTACTCCTAATTTCTGAAGGAGAGGGCGGATAAGTCCGTCAGTCTGAGTAAGGATTGCATAAGTTAAGTGTTCCACCTGCAGCATCTGGTGGGACATATTTTCTGCTAATTTCACAGTATCCTGCAAAGCTTCCTGCGCTTTGATTGTCATTTTGTTGTAATTAATCATACTATATACACCTTCTACTTTTCTCTTTCTATTTTTATTGTTTTAATATTGCTGTTTTTTTCCATAAGTGAAATATCTTCACCATATTTTGATTTAATGCTTGCTTCTATCTGCATTAATTTATTATTTAATACAGATATTTGACTCTGCATAGATAAAATAACTTCTACACCTGCCAAATTAACGCCTTTCTGTCTTGTTAAAGTTTTAATAAACTGTAATTTTTCTATATCATTTTCAGAATACAGCCTGTTTTTTCCGTCAACTCTGCTGGGCACTACAAGCCCTAAACGCTCATACTGCCTTAAAGTTTGCGGATGAAGTCCTAACATTTCAGATGCTATACTTATCATATATTTTGGCAGATTTTTATCCATAATATACCTTTAAATTAAATAGTGCCTTTAGCTAAAATACTGCTTCTATCAAGTGTTGGAGTTTTACTTTGTGCTTTTAAAAGTAAGTCTTTTACTTCATCACTGATTTTTTCTGGTGCTTTAATATTAATAACAACATATAAATCACCATTAATATTTTTTCTAAGCACAGGCATACCTTTTCCTTTAAGTCTTAATTTTTGCCCGCTTTTTACACCAGCTGGTATATTTAAGTTGACAGCTCCATAAGGAGTAGGCACTGTTAATTTAGTTCCAAGTGCTGCTTCAAAAATGTCTATATCCATATTAATAGTTAAATCACTGCCATTTCTTTCATATACTGGGCTGTCAATAACTGTAGTTTTAATATATAAATCACCTTCAGGCGCACCATTTTCCCCAGCATTTCCTTTACCTGCTACCCTTATTTTAGAGTCATTATCAATACCTGCTGGGATTTTTATTTTAATATGTTCATTAATATGTACATATCCTTTTGCACCGCATTTTGAGCATGGCTCAACTATTTTTTCACCAGTTCCACCGCAGGCTCTGCATGTTGAAGCAAAGAATGAACCATCACTTGACATTCCAGTTCCATGACATGCACTGCATGTTGTTTTTTTACCACCTGTGCCGTTACATGCAGGACATGATGCATTTCTATTAATATTTAATTCATAAGTAGTGCCTTTTACAGCATCTGCAAATGGAACTTTTATAGAATAAATAATATCAGTTCCTTTTGCAGCTTTTGTCCTGCTCCTGCTTCTTGAAGATTTTGTGGAGAAACCGCCAAAAAAATCACCAAATAAATCTTCAAAAGATGAACCACCAAAATTAAAGTTACGCATATCTTCGTAATTCATATTTTGGAAGTTATAACCATGACCGCTGTTTGTAAAAGCATCATGACCTACTGCATCATATTCTTTTCTTTTTTCAGGGTCAGAAAGTACTGCATAAGCTTCTGATAACTCTTTAAATTTATTTTCTGCATCTTTATCACCAGGGTTTACATCTGGGTGATATTTTCTGGCAAGAGTTCTATAACTTTTTTTAATTTCATCAGCTGTTGCAGTTTTGCTTACACCTAATATGTCATAATAATTTTTAGCCATTGTAACCTCAATATATTATTCAATATGAATTTTTTATATTTTTATTTAAAACTATTTTTAATATACCGTCTTTTAATGATGCTTTCACAGAAGAAGTATCAATAGCAGCAGGAATAGCAAAAGTTCTGCAAAATCTGCCGCTTACACTTTCTATTTTGCACATATAGTCATCATTTTCAAAATCTTCTGATAATACTTTTTTATTACCACTAATAGATAATATACCATCACTTATATTTACTTCCATATCATTTTCAGACACGCCTGGAAGTTCTGCATAAAGTATAATCACATTATCATTTTCTACAACATCTACAACAGGCAGCCAATCGTATGATTTTTCTTTAAAAGAATTATTTATAAGTTTATCAATATGTTTTTCCATAAAGAATAAATCTTTTAAAGGGTCCCATTTCATTATACTCATATATCACCTTATACATTAGTATGGATATAATATGTGATTTGAGTCTAATTCTGTCAAGTGATTTTATAAAAAAAATAATTTTAATTTTTTTAAAACTAGTGCTATAATAAATTGTTATATTAAATGTAGGTGAAATGAAGTCATATAGATTGTTAGCAGTTACAATATTATTATCATTAATACTGCATATATTAGTAATATTTTTTGTTAAATTTGTTCGTGAAGAACCAAAGGCGGAGGAGCATCCAAAAGGAGAGCCTGTTGAAATAGAGGTAATACCAAAAGAAAAACCAAAAGAAAATCCTTATTTGACAGCACCTGAAACAGATGATGCAGAAACTACTCTTGACCATGATACATACGGCGGTAAAAGTGGAGGAGAAAGTGAAAGCCAGGATGAGCAGGGTGGAAGTCCTGCTAAAAGTCGTGATGTAACTAAAAAAGATATTACTCCTCCAAAAGTTGAAAATAAAGTAAATGAAAGCAATGTGCAGGAAGAAGAAACAGCTCCATATAAGCTGAACCTTTATGATAATCAGGAAATTATCAATAGAATAGCTAATGCAAAAAAAACTCCGCCAAAAGGGGAAGACAGCGCATCATATAACGTATTTGAAGAAAGGTATGCATCATATTTTGCAAAATTTCGCAGGCGTATCTATCAATTATGGGAATATCCTGCTGCCTCTATTGCAAGGGGTGAAACTGGTGTTGTTAAACTTTCTTTTTCAATATTAAAAGACGGCTCTATTGTAAATGTCAGGATGCTTGAATCAAGCGGTTACCCTAATCTAGACAGGGAAGTTATGCGTGTTATTAAAAATATGGGTAAAGTACCGCTGCCAAAATCTTATGAATTAAACCAGTTAAATATTGAAGAAGCTTATTTTATATACTCTATTGGCAGCGGGTTTGGAAGATTTTTAGAGTAAATGTGTAAAAAAATATAAAAAAAGTATTTTTTTGCTTTATAAAAATATTTTTTTCTTATAAAATAAATTAAATATTAATAAAATTTTAAGGTGCAAATATGAGCGAAAAGAAATGGGATTTAAAATGGATGGCATGGGAAATAACATCAGCATGTAATTTAAGATGTGTTCACTGTCGTTCTTCATCAGAAGTATGTTCTCCCGTTGGTAAATTTACATTAGAAAAGGCAAAAAATTTAATAGATGATATAGCATCCTTTGCATCGCCTGTTGTAGTTATTTCTGGCGGTGAACCATTAACAAGGCCGGATGTTTTTGATATTGCAAAATACGGCACAGATGCTGGTCTTAAAATGGCAATGGCTACAAATGGAGTATTAGTAACAGATGAAGTATGTGAAAAAATAAAATCATCTGGAATACGTATAGTATCAATGAGTTTAGACGGCCCTAATGCAGAAGTTCATGATGATTTTAGAGGCGGCATAGCTGGTGCATTTGAAGGGGTGGAAAGAGCAGCTGCACTTTTTAATAAACATGGTATTAAATTTATTATTAACTCCTCTTTTACAAAACGTAACCAGCCTTATATTATGGAAACTTTTAGAAAAGCAAAAGAACTTGGTGCTCATGCCTGGTATATGTTTTTAATTGTTCCAACAGGCAGAGGCGAAGAAATATTTAAAGAGCTTGTATCAAAAGAAGATTATGAAGAAATATTAGAGTGGCACTATAAAATGGAAAGGGAGGAAGATGAAATATTAGTCCGTCCAACATGTGCCCCACAGTATTACAGAATATGGCATGAAAAAAGTAAGGAGGAAGGAAAAGATACAGAACGACGTTCACTTACTTTTTCAACAGGCGGCGGCAAAGGCTGTATAGCTGGCCAGACAATATGTTTTATTAACTCTGAAGGGGACGTGCTGCCTTGCTCATATTTCCCAGAGCCTGCAGGTAATGTATTTGAAAAATCATTAAAAGAAATATGGGATACATCGCCTTTATTTGAAGATTTAAGAGATTTTAGGCGCTATGAAGGTAAATGTGGCGTATGTAAATATTTAAAAGTATGTGGCGGCTGCCGTGCACGAGCTTATGCTGTAACTGGTTCTTATCTTTCTGAAGAACCATTCTGCAACTACATACCAGCAAATTATAAAGGTTAATTCATAAAAAACATAAAAAGGAGGACGAGATATGTCTGAGTTAGAAAACAGAATAAGGGATAAAAGCCTGCTTTCAAAAATTACTACACCTGAGAAATTAATACCTTTATTTAAGGAAACTGAAAAAAGGATATTAAATGTAGGCTTTTCAGGGTTTACACCTGTTGGTTATCCAAAAGTTATGCCATTAGTTCTTGCAGACTATGTTGAAAAAAATAACTTAAAAGGTAAATGGCGTTTTAACCTTTTTGTTGGTGCGTCAATGGGGGCAGAAGTTGAAGACAGGTGGGCAGAATTAGAACTTACTAATATGCGCTGGCCATATCAAACTGCAAAAGTATTAAATAAAAAAATAAATGACGGCTCTATAAAAATGGGCGATAAACATTTATCTATGTTTTCGCAGGATTTTCTTTATGGTTTTTATACAAAAGACAGTGGCGGCGGTTTAGATATTGCAGTAATTGAAGCATCTGCTATTGATGAAAACGGCAATATTATTCTTGCAGGCTCAGTTGGTGCTGCTCCTGAATTTATTGCAATGGCTGATAAGATTATTGTAGAAATCAATACTCATAACCCTTCTTTTGAGGGTATGCATGATATTATAGTAAGTGATAAACCTCCTTATAAAAAAATCATACCTATAACAGATGTAAGGCAAAGAATAGGTACTCCTTTTGTGCCAACTGATAAAAGTAAAATTGTTGGTATTATAGAATCTACTAAACCAGATAACGGCAGAGCTGTAAGAGGCAGCGATGAAGTATCAGATACTATTGCTCAGCATATTATAGATTTCTTCCAGGCAGAAGTAAAAGCAGGGCGTATGCCTAAAAATTTACTGCCGCTTCAATCTGGTGTTGGCTCTATTGCAAATGCAGTAGTTCTTGGACTTACTAACTCTCCATTTGAAAATTTAACAGTTTACAGTGAAGTGCTTCAAGATGGATTTTTACCATTTTTAGATTCAGGTAAATGTAAATTTATTAATGCTACTTCTGTTTCATTATCAAATGAAGGTTTTGAACACTGGTGGAAAAATTATGATACATACCGTGAAAAAGTTCTTTTAAGACCTATGCAGATTTCTAATAACCCAGAAGTAGTTCGCAGGTTAGGTGTAATTTCTATGAATACACCTGTAGAAGTAGATTTTTACGGACATGCAAACTCAACACTTGTAGGCGGTACAAGAATGTTAAACGGTATAGGCGGTTCAGGTGATTTTGCTCGTGCAGCTTATATTTCTATTATGCATACTCCGTCATGCAGACCAAGTAAAACAGACAAGTTTGGTATTTCAGCAGTTGTGCCAAAAGTGCCACACGTAGACCATACTGAACATGATTTAGATGTAATTGTTACAGAGCAGGGGCTTGCAGATTTACGTGGTCTTGACCCAAAAGACAGAGCAAAAGTTATGATTGAAAAATGTGCTCACCCAGCTTATAAAGATTATTTAAAAGATTATTTAGACAGGGCTATAAAAGCAACAGGTAACCAGCATGAACCTCAAATATTAAGAGAATGTTACGATATGCACATAAGCCTTGCTGAAAATGGCACAATGCGTTTCTGGGAAAAAAAGTAATATAAAATGATTATTTTATTTTCACCAAGCGAAAGCAAAACAAAACTTGATGAATTTGGCAGTATATGCAGCGACAGCTTTATTTTTAATAAGCTTTATGAAAAAAGAATGGAGGCTGTTAATATATATAATAATTATATTAACAGCCATAAGGCAGATGAGCTTTTAGATATTTTTGGTATAAAGGATATTGAAGAAATAAAGCAGTATCAAAATGATATTTTTAAAAGCGCCACATGTACTGCTATTAAAAGATACAGCGGGGTAAGTTATACTTACCTTGCTTTTAATTCTTTAAATGAAGATGCTCAAAAATATATTTTAGATAATGTTATAATTTTTTCAAACCTTTTTGGCCCAGTTTCAGCAAATGACAAGCTTCCCTTTTATAAATTAAAGCAGGGAGCAAAAATAGAAAATTTTGCTTTTGAAACATATTATAAAAAAGTATTTTCTAACTCATTAGATGAATATATAAACTCTCAAGATATAGTTGATTTGCGGGCAGGGTTTTATGAAAAATTTTATAAAATAAATAAACCATACCTTACTTTTAAATTTATAAAAAATGGAAAAGTAGTAAGCCATTTTGCAAAAGCATATAGAGGTATTCTTTTAAAAACAATGGCAGAAAATAATATTATTAAAAGCTGCGATATACTTTCATGTCTGCCTGCAGCTCTTGAAATAATAGATAAAAACAAGCATGGCTTAAAAGAAGAAATAGTTTTAAATGTATTAGATTAATCTTTAAAAAATAACCCTAATTCATCAAGCCTTGAATTACACCTTAAAAACTGGCGTTCAAAAGATGTTTCCATAAGCTCCTGTGGAAATATATTTTCATTAATCTGCCCATTAAAAAAAAGTTTTGTATCATGATAATAGCAGTGGTCAATAAATATTGTAAACCTAAGAGCATCATTTATTTTTGTAAATGGTTTAAAACCTGTTATAAATACTGCATCAAATGTTTTAGGTATTACAAAAAATTTAAAAGGGTGGTTATTCTGCAGTGTTACTATTAAATCATTAAAATCTACAAGCAGCTTATCTTTTTTAGGCTCATAAGTTTCTGCCACTTCTTGAAATGATTTATTAGAAAATACAGCCTGCCATGCAGCTAAATTAATTCTAAAACTTTTACCCTCTACTGTAATTGTATCAAAAGTATTTGAAATAATACCTAACTCTCTTGCAAACTGTGTAGTATCAAATTTACCACCGCCAAGCTCCTTTGGCAGCCTGTTAGATGTGGTAATAATAGTAGTGCCGTCATTAATACTGTCTATAAACCTGGCAGCCATACGAGTAGTTGCAGGGTCATCTAAATCAAACTCATCTATAAGTAATAAATCAATTGGTTTAAAATATTCTATTGTTTTTTCAAGCCCTGAATAGTTCATAAAATAAGTTAATTCTAAAAAACTCATAAAAGCTTTACTGCCTTTAAAATTATGGAAACATGCAGAAAGCAGGTGAGTTTTACCTATTCCATAAGTACCATCAATATAAATATTTTTAGCAATTTTTTCATGTTTTTGTTTTTTAGAAAAAAAAGAACGTTTTTTTGCTTTTTTTTCTTTATTAGAAATACTGCGTAATAACTCTTTTAATGCTGCCTGAGAAGGATATGCAGCATCATCATGGTAATTATCAAATGTGCAGTCTTTAAATTTTGGATGAGGGCGAAGTTCGCTGAAACACTCATCAATTGAAACATTAAAATTTATTGTGTTGATATCTTTGCAATTATAGTTTATCATAATGAAACATATTATATGATTTTTAAAAATAATCAAGGAGTTTATTATGCTCAAACAAATATCTGATATAGTATTAGAAGCAGGATGTATTGTTAAAGAGGGTTTTTATTCTGCAAAAAATATAAATCATAAAGGGGAAGTTGATTTAGTTACTGATTTTGATATCAGGACAGAAAATTTTTTAAAAGAAAAACTTCAAAAAGTATTTCCTTCATTTACTATCATAGGGGAAGAAACAAGTGCCGAAGGCAGCTACCCAGCTGAAAATGTTATTTTTATTGACCCAATAGACGGTACAACAAATTTTGTACATGGTGTTCCATTTGTGGCAGTATCTGTTGGTGTTATTACTGATTCTGAAACAAAATACGGTGTTGTATATAACCCAATACTAGATGAACTTTATTCTGCAGAAACTGGTAAAGGTGCTTTTTGTAACGGCTCGCCTTTAAAAGTTTCAGATAATGCATCTTTAATTAATTCATTAGTTGCAACAGGTTTCCCTTATAAAAAAGATAACCTGCCATATTTAATGAAAGTATTAGAAGAAGTATTAAAATCAACACAAGGCATAAGGCGTGCAGGTGCTGCATCTCTTGATTTATGCTACACTGCAAAAGGTATTTATGACCTTTATTATGAAACAAGATTACAGCCATGGGATATGGCAGGCGGAATAATTATAGTCAGGGAAGCAGGTGGTATTGTAACAAAACTTGACGGCAGATATCACGATATGGACGATGACAGCCTTATTGCATCTAACGGCTTAATACATAAAGAATTTCTAAATATATTAAATGAAATAAAATAATATTTTAATTAACTTCCCAGGTCTGTATATATAAAATATCAGACTTGGGAAGAATTTATATGTCTAAATAATCATATTCTATATATTTTTTCAATATAGATGCTGTTTCAAAATAAAGTCTGCTTTTATCATACTTTTTTAAATCTAAAACTAAATAATGCAGCAGCGGAAGTATATGTTCATTTATAAAATTATACTGAATATCAATATTATTGATTTCATTATAATTATGGCTATTATTAATATTATTTAAAATCTCTTTATTTTTTAAAGAAATATAAGATAATTCTGCAGAAATATGGTCTTCCTGCTCTTTAAAATTATCAGATAAAGAAAGCTTATCTTTTGCATATATTTCAAGTACAATATCTCTTTTTTCGCCCATAATAAGCCCGGTATTATCAAGATATATTGATTCAACAGGGCATAATATCTTACCATAAGCTCCAGATATAAATAATGAAGTATATATCCTGTTTAATTCTTCTGCATTATTGTTTTTTAAAAAATTTATAACAAAATTAAGGCTTTCTTCTAAACTATCATCATGCACCTGTTTTGCAAAGTCAATAAGCTTTGAAAACAGGTTGATGATAATTTCCTTAAAATCATTATTTAAAGGATATGCAAATATTTTAGAAAAGACGGCATAATCTTTATACCGTCTTTCATATAACTTCTTTTCCATTATTTCACTTTATATTTAGCTTTTAATAAAATATTTGGCTTATGCAGATTTATTTTTTCAATATTATTAAAGTTAGCAGTAGAAGTAACTGCATCTTTATATTTTATTTTTAATTCTTCAATAGGACCAGCATCTAATGCTCTTGCTGGGCAGATTGCTACACATGCAGGTTTTAAACCTTCTTTTATTCTGCCAATACATAAGTTACATTTAGTCATACGTGGCCTTGCAGGGTCTTCTTCTGCATAATCTGCATAATTTTTATCATAATACTGAGGAGCACCCCATGGACATTCTGCTTCACAGCTGCCGCAGGAAATACATATAGTCCTATCTGCCTGAACAATACCAAACTCACTGTCTTTACTGATAGCTTCTACAGGGCATGCAGGAATACATGCAGGGTTTGTACAGTGGTTGCAGGAAATAGAAAGGTTAGTCATTTTTAATGCAGGAAAAGAGCCTTCTATTGTTTGAGATACCCGCCTCCAGTTTTCTTTCATATAGTATTTGCTGCATTCTTCCATAGATGGAAGGTTAACTTTATTATCTTTTGTATAGTCTGTATTAATATCGTATTGATGAATATTTATATCGCCTCTTAAATTTTCGTTATTTTCTTTGCAGGCAATCATACATGCTTTACATCCAACGCATCTTGTTTCATCAAAATAAAAACCCCATTGATTCATAATTTTCTCCTAATTTGGTTTTTGTAAACTTACTTCGCAAAGGTTACCGCCAGCAGCAAAACCGCCGGATTTGTTTGTAAACTGATGTGTTACTGGGTCGCCTGCACCAGATTCCATATCAACAGTTAAAGTGGAAACACATGCACCTAAATCAACAGGAGTAACCACTTCTTTATATTCACCTTTGCCAGAAACATCAAAATAAGCAGTATATGTTTCTTCGCTGCTTGGAGTATATATTCTACCTTCATTAATAATAACTACACCAGGCATAGGGCGTATACTTACAAGAGCAGGCAGCTTAATGCACCCATAATCATTATACACATATACCATATCACCGTCTTTTATACCACGTGCTTTTGCGTCAACTTCTGATATTTCAGCACAGTTTTGATATGTGTTTTGCAGTAATGGTACAGTGTCAAATGTAGAGTGAGCTCTATGGATTACGTGAGGAGTAATAAACTGTAAGCCATAAGTAACACCTTTACGGCTTTTACCTTTCTTTAATATTGTTTCGTATCCTTCTTTAAGAGGAATATATCTAGGGCCGTAAACTGCATGCTGAGCTCTTTGCCTCATTGCCATATATGGAGAATAAAAGTTTATTCTGCCTGTATCTGTTGGAAATTCTCCTGCTTTATAACTCATTGTATCAACATAAGTTTTATCAAGTGGAGTAGGCAGCTGGTATTCAGCCATTTGCACCATAGTGTCATATTCAGGCATATTTCTTTTTGGGTTAATATTTGCATAACCTTTTGGAAATTCTGCTTTTGTCCATTGAGCTTTCATTATTTCTTCATCAGTATATTCTTTTAATTCTATACCTAATTCTTTGCAAATAAGGCGTGTAATTTCTCTATCAAGTTTGCAGTCATAAAGAGGGTCAGATACTTTATTTGCAACATCTAATTCACAGTTCATTTGCCCGTATGTAAAAAATGACTGCTCTAAATTCATAGCAGCAGGAAGAATAATATCTGAATATTTAGCAGTTGTGCTCATCTGCTGTTCATAACATACTACATATTTAACTTTTTTAAAAGCTTCCAGTTTTCTATTAACATTTGCTTTTTGAGTAAAGAAATCGCCAGAGCCTTCACCTTTTATTACCATTTCAATATGAAGTCTTGGGTCATCACCTAAATCAATATTATTTAACAATTTTACATCATCTTTTAACTGTTCTGCTGTTCTTGCATCTCTGCCTGTTAATATAACTTCTGGCAAAGAGAAAATAGAAAATTTAATAGAGCCGTATTTTTTAGCATCAGTTAAAGGAGGATTTTTGCCTATTTTAATTTTGTAGCCGTCGCTTGGTGCAATCATACCAAACCCACCGCCGCGTCTTGCAATATTTCCTGTCATTGCAGATAAGGCAATTAAAAACCATGAATAATATAATCCACTATTAGTTCTTTGTGCGCCACCAGTTGTCCAGCCGCAGAAAAATGATGCTGCACTGGCTTTGCCATATTCTAATGCAAGGTTTTCTATAATTTCTGCAGTTGTACCTGATAACGATGCTGCCCAGTTAAGCACACCTTTATAGTCCTTATGCTCTTTTTCAAGGCTTTCAAGATATTCTACAAAAGATTCACCAGCAGGCACTTTAAAAGTCTGCCCCTTATATGGCTCTTTTGTTACAGGGTTTTCAAGTGATGAGTTACTGATAACTGTATCATTTGGAAAAAAACCAAATGTATATTCTTTTAAAAATTTTTCGTTATATAATTTTTTCTTATAAAGCACGTAAGCCATAGCTGCAAGCACAGCACCATCTGTTCCAGGTCTTACTGCGATAAAACCAGGTACTTTGCCAATACCTGTGCTGTATGTTGCTGCTGTATCTGTATACCTGCTGTCTACAACTACAATAGGAATACCAGCTTCTTTTGCTTTTGTTAAAAAGAAAGTTAAATGTGGCTGAGTAGTTCTTGTATCTGTTGACCAGATAATTATTAATTTAGAGTTTAATACATCAATAGCAGGGTTGCCTTGAACTTTTGCACCAAGAGCCGCATACATTGCGTCCATTTGGTTGCCTGCTGAATGGTGGCCGTATATATCAAGAGTTGTGCCTAAATATTGAGCAGGAGAACTGCCTGTTGCAAAAACTGGAAGATAACCAAGTTCTTTTTCTCTTTCTTTCATTTCTTTAAGATATGATGCAACTGTTTTTGCTGCTTCTTCCCAGCTTATGCGTACAAACCCTGTAACATCGCCTCTTTCTTTTGTCTGTTTCATAGGGTATTTAATTCTATTAGGAGCATATAAACGTTTTTTCTCAGAAAGACCACGTGGACATGCTCTGCGCTGGCGCATAAATAAATCTTCATCTTTTTCTTTTGAATTTTCTCTTGGTATATCACCCATGGAAGTGATATTTACTACTCTGCCATTTTTAACGTATGCTTTTAATAAACATGAACCATGGCAGTGGATTCTATGATGAGTGTTAATAACTTTTAATGAAGTATCAAAAGTAGTGTCAGGATTTTGAATCAATGGCTGTTCTGAAGTAACATTATCCATTATTTTTTCACTTACTGCTGTTTCTTCTGGTTTTTTCTTAGACGTGCAGGCAGTAAGCAGTAGTGCAGCACTTCCTTTTAAAAGTGTTCTGCGGGTAATACTACTATTATCTGCTTGATTATTTTTTCCCATTTTTTACCCCCATATATAACTCAGTTATATATTAAATACACACATATATATAATATAAT
>DXAQ01000050.1 GCA_019116905.1 Candidatus Mucispirillum faecigallinarum
CAAAATAGATTATATTATTATGACATAAATTGCAATAATAGATTAAAAAAAGGATACAAAAATTTATTAATTGTTATACAAAGTAGAGATTATAATGCTTATTTAAGTTTTGAAATGATAGAATCTGTCTGCATAAACTTATGTGCAGACAGATTATGATTTATTTATCTTCCTGTCTTTTCTTATGAAAGAAAAGTGCATCTATAATAATTAATGCTACACCAATAGTTATGCAGCTGTCTGCAATATTAAAAGCAGGGAAGTGGTATGATGAATAATAAAAATCAAGGAAATCTACAACTTTTCCTATATATATCCTGTCAATCAAATTACCTAGTGCTCCGCCTAAAATTAATGCAAACCCAGCAGTACTTATTTTTGATTTTTCTTTTGCAAAAATATAAAGTATGATGAGTATTGCAATAATTGTAACAACTACAAAAAATAACTGCCTGTATTTTTCGTTCATATCATGCAGAAAACTAAAAGCAGCACCAGGATTTAACACATATACTATATTAAAAAATCCATCAATTACAGGCACGGCACTATACAGTTCCATTGTAGTTTTAATAATATTTTTTGAAATAATATCAATTAGCAATGGTATAACCGTAAAAAACAGTAGATATTTTTTACGGCTTATTATTTCCTGCCAAATATTTTTAATATTTGCATTTAAATTCATCTATTTTAAAGCCTCCGCACATCTTGCACATACTTCTGGGTGTGTTTCGTCTTTACCAACAGTATCAGAATGAGTCCAGCATCTTGCGCATTTTGGAGCATTACATGGCTGCACTAAAACTTTAACAGTGCCGTCTTCAGAAATGTATGGTTTTTCAAGTTCGCCTGTAACAACAACAGCTTTTGAAACAATAAACATTTTTTCAAGACCTTCATCTACATTTAAATGTTTTGCCATGTCTTCATTTACAGATATTATAACTTCTGCATCAAGTGGGTGGCCGATAACTTTATCAGCACGGGCAATTTCTAAGGCTTTGTTTACTTCTTTTCTTACATTTGTGATTATTCCCCATTTATAGTCTATTTTATAATCTTCAACTTTTGGGAAAAATTCTTCAAATACAAATTCTTTTTTATTATTCCATTTAGGCATATATTCCCATATTTCATCAGCAGTAAAGCTTAAAACTGGGTTTATAACTATGGCAATTTCTTTAATTAAAGTAAACATTGCTGTTTGAGCAGAACGCCTTTCGTAAGAATGATTTTTAGAAGAATATGCTCTGTCTTTAATAATATCTAAATAAAAAGATGATAAATCATTAATACAGAAGTTTAAAAAGCCATGATAAAATCCATGAAACTGGTATGTATTATAAGCATCATAAATTTTAGCTTTTACCTGCTGCCATCTGCCTAAAATATTTTTATCAAGCTCCATAAGTTTATCATATTCAAGCATATCTTTATCTGGGTCAAAATCATTTAAGTTACCAAGTATATACCTTGCTGTATTTCTAATTTTACGATAACTTTCTGTAATTCTTTTAATAATATCTTCAGAAATACGCACATCTTCAGTATAATCTTCTGCTGCAACCCAAAGTCTTAAAATTTCTGTGCCGTATTTATTGATTATATCCATTGGAGCAATAGTATTACCTAATGATTTAGACATTTTTCTGCCGCTGCCGTCAACTACAAATCCATGAGTTAATACTTCATCAAATGGAGGCACTCCTCTTGTAGCCATACTTTCTAAAATAGAGCTTTGGAACCAGCCTCTGTGCTGGTCGCTGCCTTCAAGATACATATTAGCACGTTTGCCAAGTTCTGGGCGTTTTTCACATACTGCCGCATGGCTTGTACCTGAATCAAACCAAACATCAAGAATATCTTTTTCTTTTTTCAGGTGAGTAGAGCCGCATTTAGGGCATTTTGTAATACCATTTAAAAAGTATGCTTCATCATGCTCAAACCAGGCATCAGCTCCTTCTTTTTTAAAGGCTTCTACTGTAGTTTTTTCTATATCATCGTTAAATATAACTTCGCCGCAGTCATGGCATGTAATAAAAGCAATAGGTACACCCCAAAGTCTTTGGCGAGAAATACACCAGTCAGGACGGTTTTCAACCATAGATTGTATCCTGTTTTGACCCCAAGAAGGTATCCACTTAACTTTATTTTTAATAGCATCAAGAGTGCGTTCTCTTAATCCGTTGGCACTCATAGAAATAAACCATTGAGGAGTAGCACGGAAAATTACAGGTTTTTTACATCTCCAGCAGTGAGGATAAGAGTGTGATATATCATTTTGAGCAAGTAATGAGCCATGCTCCTGCATGTATGCAACAATTTCTTTATTTGCTTTATTAATGTGCATGCCGTCAAAGATACCAACATTTCTTAATATGCCGTTATCATCAACAGGAGATAATATTTCAAGACCATAACGAAGACCTGTTTCATAGTCATCCTGCCCATGACCAGGGGCAGTATGGACAAGACCAGTACCTGCATCAAGAGTAACATAATCAGCTGTAACAATTAAAGAATTTCTATCATAAAAAGGGTGGCGTGCATTAAGCTTTTCAAGTTCGCTTCCTTTTATAACTTTAACTTCATCATAGCTTTTAATTTTAAAAGTATCAGTTAATTTATCAAGCATTTCTTTTGCAACAATAATATATTCACCAGAAGAAAGGTTTTTATTATCTGCATCATTTATTTTAATAATAGAATATTCATAATCTGCATTAACAGCTATTGCAACGTTGGCAGGCAGTGTCCAAGGAGTAGTAGTCCATATAACAGCAGATACATTTCCTGTAACACCTAATTTACTTTTTGCTTCATCATCAAGCGGAAATTTTACAAAAACAGATGTTGATGTATGGTCTGCATATTCAACTTCAGCTTCAGCCAAGGCAGTAACACATGAATGGCACCAGTAAACAGGTTTTGAGCCTTTATATACTTCGCCTTTTTTATAACATTTATATAATTCTGCAAGGGTAGTGGCTTCATATTCAAAATCCATAGTAATATATGGTTTATCCCATACGCCAAAAACGCCTAGCCTTTTAAAATCGGTTCTTTGAATATCTATATATTTGCCTGCATAATTTCTGCATACTTTACGAATTTGGGCAACAGTCATATCTTTTTTCTTTTCGCCTAATTCCTGGTCAACTTTTAATTCAATAGGAAGCCCGTGGCAGTCCCAGCCTGGTACATAAGGGGAGCGAAAGCCTTGGCCAGTTTTTATTTTAATAATAAAATCTTTTAATATTTTATTTAAAGCTGTACCAATATGAATATTACCATTAGCATAAGGAGGGCCGTCGTGAAGAATGTATTCTGGACATCCGTTTCTTGATTCCTGTATTTTATTATATACATTATTATCTTCCCAGTGTTTTAATCTTTTAGGTTCCTGCTCTGCAAGATTTGCCTTCATAGGAAACTCTGTTTTAGGTAAATTAAGAGTATTTTTGTAATCTGTCATTATATAATCTCCTTAAATAATAGCATAGGTAAATTCATAGAAATATTCTTTTATCATTTTATTCTATTATAATCAAGGGTTTTTATGGGTCTTTAAAAATTTTTTAAATTTTTTTTAAAAAAGGTGTTGACAAAAGATAAGAAGTTTGATAGAAAATACTTCCCTTGATGCTTAAGAGATTTTATAAAGAACGTTT
>DXAQ01000051.1 GCA_019116905.1 Candidatus Mucispirillum faecigallinarum
CAAAAAATAATTAAAAAAACACTTTTTAAGTATTTTTTTAACAATATTTATTTGCTTATTTATAATTTATATTATAAAATAAAAGTATTAAAATAATAGAGAGATGTAATGTTTAAAAAATTTATAAAAGCTTTTAAAGAATTTTGGAATTATCATGTAGAAGACCACACAACTACACTTGATATATTAAAAGAAGGTAATGAGCAGTTTACTTCATATATTCTTCATTCTGCCCCTGTAAGTAATATAGAAAGAGTTCGCCACATGGCAATACACGGTCAAAATCCGCAGGCTGTAATTGTTACATGTTCTGATGCAAGAATATCTCCAGAACGTATATTTAATGCAGAAATGGGTGATTTTTTTATTATACGCACAGCAGGTCATGTGGTGGGGGCACTTGAAATAGGAAGTATAGAGTATGCCGTTACCCACAGCAGTGTAGATATAATAATTGTTATGGGGCATGAAAACTGCGGAGCAGTTAAAAGCTGTATTGAAGAC
This sequence comes from Candidatus Mucispirillum faecigallinarum, assembly GCA_019116905.1. Taxonomy (GTDB): domain Bacteria; phylum Chrysiogenota; class Deferribacteres; order Deferribacterales; family Mucispirillaceae; genus Mucispirillum; species Mucispirillum faecigallinarum. The sequence goes on from DXAQ01000051.1 coordinate 505, forward strand.
CATGACGGTGCTGAACTTGGTTATATTAAAGATATTCTCCATGAAGTGCAGCCATCTATTGATAAGGCAGCATTAGAAACTGATAATAAATTTGAACTGCTTGAACGGGCAGAAGATTTAAATGTATATCACACAGTTGATAAAATTAAAGCAAGCTCTATTTTAAAACCATATATAGAATCAGGAAAAGTAATTGTAGTTGGTGCAAAATATGGTATTGCAACAGGAAAAGTAACATTTTTTGATGACACCATTACATGCCCTGTTACATATAATAAATAATATTAAAGCTCTATTATTGTAACAGCATTGCCGCCGTCATTATTTTCTGCTAAATGATATTTTGCAACTTTTGGATGCACTCTTAAATATTCATGGATTGCTTTTCTAAGCTGACCAGAACCTCTGCCATGCACAATATATGCTTTATCATAATTTGTAAGCAGTAAATCATCAATAAATTTTTCTAGTAAATCAAGAGCTTCTTCCACACGTTTGCCTACAAGTATAATTTCTCTTTTTGTGCTGCTTTTACTGGTATTATCTGATATTTTAACCTGCTTAGGTTTCACCTGCTCTACTTTATGGCCAACTATATCATTTCTTTTCATTTTCATCTTCATACCGTTTAAATCAACGGTAACATTACTGCCGGAGATTTCTAATATTTTAACCTGAGTTTGATATTTATCAAGAAAGATAATGTCATTTACCTTAATATCTTCAACAGTAACCTGTTTTGATTTAATATCTGCTATTTTATTAGATGTTTTTTTAATAACCTGCTCTATTTCTTCATTAGATATTTTTTCTTTTTGGTTTGCAAGCCGTTTACTTTTTTGTAAAAGCGCATAAGTTTCTTCAAGTAAATCTATTTCTTTAGAGTTTAATTTCTTTTGTAACTCTTTATTAGCAGCATTAAATAATTCTTCTTTTTCCTGTAATTCTTTCTCTTTTGCATCAAGTATTTTTTTTGTATGCTCTGCCTCTGCTCTCATTCTGTTTAATTCTTCTACCTGCACTTCAAGCAAAGATTTATACCGCATTAATTCTTCTTCTGCTTCTTTAATAATTTCTTTATTAAAACCAAGCCTTTCTGCAATCATAATAGGGTCAGATTTACCCATAACATCTTTAATAAGCTTATAGCGGGGACTTAAATTATCATAATCAAAATCAACTGCATAAAAATATGCATTATCAGTATTTAACGCATAATTTTTTACTTCTGTAAAGTGAGTTGTTAGAATAACAGTAGCACCTTTCTTACGCAGATATTTTAAAACAGCTACTGCCAAAGATGCACCTTCTCTAGGCTCTGTGCCTGTACCTAATTCATCAAATAAAATTAAAGTATTGCTGTCTGCCCTGTTAACAATATTATTTATATTTACCATGTGAGAAGAAAATGTACTTAAATCCATAATAATAGACTGATTATCGCCAATATCTGCTAAAATACTTTGAAACTGCATAAATTTAAAATAACTGCCAAAAACAGGAAGTCCGCAGTATGTAATTAAATGGTTTAAACCTATTGATTTAAGTGCAGCAGTTTTACCGCCTGTATTTGGACCTGTAATAATTATATGGTCGCCTTTATGCTCAATAGTAAAATCTAAGGCAATAGAGTTTTCACCTTTTCTTAAATATAATAAAGGGTGGTGAATTTGATTAAATACCATACTATCGCCACATTCACCAAAAGTATGCACTTTATTACTGTAAAACTGCCCTATTTCTAAAATCATAATAAGATAAGAATAATTTTTTACAGTTTTATTTAAGTCAATAAGTGATGATTTTACAGCAGTAATCAATGTAAAAATAATTTTTGCTATTTCTTCAGATTCTGCAATAATTAACTCCTGCATAGCATTATTTTCAGAAACACATGATGCAGGCTCAATATATAATGTCTGCCCGCTTGCTGATTTATCCTGAATAATACCTTGAATATACTGGCTGAAATTAGTTTTACAAGGAATAGTATATCTGCCGTTGCGTAAAACAATTACTTTATCCTGAATAAATTTATCTGCATTAGAAGAATTAAAAATATTTGATAAAATTTTGCGAATATTATTTTTAAACTGATTAAGAGAGTATCTTATTTCCTGCAGTCTTGGGGTTGCATCATCTTTTACAACGCCTTTATCATTAATAGATTTGCTTATTAAATCTATCAAGTGCTGATATAATGAAAAACTTTCACTATATATTAATAAGTGGCTGTATTTTTTTTCTTCAAGAGCTTCTTTTAAAGATGATAGTTTAATAAGAAAATTTTTTATAACAACAAAATCCATTGGGTCAAAAGATTTTGTTTTATCTGTTAAAGAATAAAACAGGCTGAAAAAATCGTTATCATCATCAATAAATGATGTGCTTTCCCTGTATTCTACAGCCTGCTTTATTTCATTCTGCCTTTTATATATACTTTCAATATCGCTAAGTATATCAATAATTTTAAAAGATGATTTAGAAAAGGATGAAATAAAATTATCAAGTAAAAATTCTTTAAAAGATTCAAACTCTAAAGTATTTATATCAAACTTCATCTCATACCTTTCATATCTTATTTAAATGGGTTAAACTTATCAATATTTGAAACAGCATTAAGTCTGTCATAACAGTATGGCAGCACTTTCATTACAGCCTGAGCAGATTGAGCTCCTTTTATATCCTGCACAAATTTTACTTTATTTGGCAGCACTGATACAATTATCCAAAGTATTACACTTGCAATAAAAGCACCTTTTAATATACCAAAGGAAAACCCTAATACTTTATTTACCCAGCCTAAATGAATAATCTGTAATGTTCTGTGGATTAAATTGCCTAATATTATTACAATCACATATACTATTAAAAAGCCTAAAATATATGCTGCAATAGATGCACCATTATCGCCAAAGCCTACTGCTTTCATAACTTTAAACAGCGGGTCATAAAGCATATATGAGCATAATATGGCAAGTATAATACCTAAAACACTGATTGCCTCTGTAATAAATCCATTAATTGTGCCTTTAAAAGCAAATACTAATATAAATACTATGATTATAACGTCAACAACGCCCATTTTACAGCATACCTTTTATAAGTTCGCTTACTTTTTTACCTTCTGCAGATGAGCCAACTTTTGCCATTACATTTTTCATAACAGCACCAAAATTTTTCTTCATATTATCATCAAGTGATGCAATAACATCTTTAATAACTGCTTTAATTTCTTCATCACTAAGCTGAGCAGGTAAATATTTTTCTAAAACTTTAATTTCAGCAAGTTCTTTATCTGCTAAATCCTGCCTGCCATTTTTAATGTAGATTTCTACAGAATCCTTACGTTTTTTTATACTTGATGCTACAACTTTTATAACGCCTTCATCATCAAGTTCTTTAATTGCTGCGATTTCTGCATTTTTAACATCTGATTTTAACATTCTTACAGCATTTAACGCAACAGCGTCTTTTTCTTTCATGTAGTGTTTAATGTCTTCTAATATTTGTTCTTTTAAAGTCATATCTATCTCCTGTTAATAAATTATTTATATGGAATAGGGTCTTTTACACCTGCAAGTTCAAAGCCTTTTAATCTTAATTTACAGCTTTCACATACTCCGCAGGCTTTATCTTCGCTTTGGTAACAGCTCCATGTTAAATGAAGCGGAGCTTTAAGCTCAATACCTTTTTTTACAATATCTTTTTTATTTAAATGGATAACTGGTGTAACAATCTGCACATCACTTTCAGGTGATAATGCAACACGCAGTAAATCATTAAATTTTTCATAAAATATTTCTCTGCAGTCAGGATAACCGCTGGAATCTTCTTCAACAGCACCAATATATATTTTTTTTGCTCCAATTACTTCTGCCCAGCTGACAGCAATAGATATCATATTTGCATTTCTAAATGGCACATAAGTAGAAGGAACACTGCCTGTTGATGAAGGCGTTGTATCTTCCTCTACTTTCATAGAAAAGTCAGTTAGAGATGAACCACCTATTCTTTTTAAATAATCAATATCAACAGTCATTTTATTTTTAATATTATAATATGCTGCAATATCATCAAAAGCTTTATCTTCTCTTTTTTGAGTTCTCTGCCCATAGTTAATATGTAAAAGAGAAACATCATAACCATCATTTAAAGCACATGCAATTGTAACGCAGCTGTCAAGTCCGCCGCTGGCTAAAACAATAGCTTTATCCATTCTATTACCTCATATATTAAATAGCAAGTAAATTTTATATAATAAAAATGAAATAAAATAAAGAAATTTTTTAAAGAATTATATATTTATAAAGAAATAAAAATAATCATATAAAAATAAAGGAAGTTTAAATATTATATTTAAACTTCCTTTTTTGCTAATATTACATATTATTTGTGTTGTTTTCAGAAATAACTGGGTTGCTGCCTTCTTTATTAAATCCTTCTAAACCTAAATCAAAAAGAGAAGCAGGTTGATTACCATACTTATTTGCTCCATCTGTACCAGGTTTGAAATAAAAATAAAGCATAGCTATAAATTCAAATATAAAAGGAACAGTAAATGTAACTTTACTCTCTATACCGAAAATTAAATAAGAAAAAATTATTAAGACAATTGCAATACCTATAACAGCCAATGCATATTTGATAAAAAAATACCCATTTTTATCAAAATCATGGCATCTTTTTATTATTAAAAAAATACCAATTACAAAAGCAACAATAGATATAACAGCAGATAATATTGAACCTATAACACTAGTTCCAAAAATAAGTGATAAAATAATAGATATTACGATTATAACAATACCTATTAAAATATGACTCAAAAAAAATGACAACCTGTTTAATCGGCCTTCTGCACTAAATAATAATGCTTTAAAATCCATACTTTCCTCCTAAGTATATAAAAAAAATTTTACAGAATACTATATTATATAATTTATTATGTCAATAAAAAAGATATTTTTTATCGTAAAAATGTAAAATCTAAAAACGATTGCAACACATTAAGCAGTCGT
>DXAQ01000052.1 GCA_019116905.1 Candidatus Mucispirillum faecigallinarum
TGCGCAGACAAAATCAAATACAAATAATAAAGAGCGTGTAGTATTAGTAACAGTAGAGAAAGTGTCAGAAGGTATGACATACCCAACAATGATGATAACAGGTTCAGCCTATTTTAGTGAAAGCTCACAAGTTGCAGCAGAAAGTGCAGGCAAAGTATTAAAAGTATATATAAATGAGGGTGATGCAGTAGAAATAGGCCAGCCCCTTGCAAGTTTAGATGACAGTCTATTATTATACAGTTTAGACAGCGCAAAAGCAGCTTCAAAACAGGCAAAAGCAAATTTAGATAAAGCATTAAGAGATTTTAACCGCAATAAAATATTATATAATCAGAAATCAATATCTCAGCAGAAATATCAGGACTCTTTAACAGATTATGTAAATGCCCAAAGTTCCTATTCATCAGCAGTTGCACAACAGAAACAGCTTGAAACACAAAAAGATAAAATGGTAATTAAATCACCATTAAAAGGGGTAGTAATCAGTAAAGATGTAGAAGTTGGTGAGTGGGTAAATTCAGGGGGCGTTGTAGCAGGAGTAGCCACATTAACCTATGAGGCAAAAGTATATATTCCAGAAACAGTTCTGCCATATATAAAAGCAGGTCAGCAGGTAACAGTAAAAACAAGCAGAAAAGAATATACAGGAAAAGTATTATCAATTAATTCAAAGGGTGATACAGCAACCCGTTTATTTTTAACAAGGATAGATTTAGGTCAGGACCCAGATTTAAAAGAAGGTGTGCTAGTAATAGCCTTAATCCCATCAGGCAGTAAAATTAATTCATTATTAGTGCCTAGAGATGCAGTAGTTGAAAGAAACAGCGTAAAGGGCGTATTTAAAGTAGTGGAAGATGACAGAGTAAGGTTTGTGCCTGTAAAAGTAATAGGTTATAACGGCGGCTATGTGGCAGTATTATCAGTTACAGAAGGCTCACTAAAAAAAGATGACCAGATTGTACTTGACGGCAATAATGCAGTAAATAACGGCGTCAAAATTAAAATCACTTCTAAAATAGGATAATATATATAAATGATTAAATTTGCAGTTGAAAATCCAGTCAAAGTGCTTGTTGGTGTATGTTTTTTAGTAATATTTGGCGTTCAGGCGTTTTTAAATATGCCATACAGGCTTATACCAAGTATAGAATATCCACAGATTTCTGTCAGCACATACTGGCGCGGTGCATCCCCTTATGAAGTAGAAAAAGAAATACTTGAAAGGCAGGAGCGTGTTTTAAAAACTATTCCAGGCTTAATAGACTGCGAAAGCACAGCTAGAGAAAGTTCTGCATATATTACATTAATGTTTGATATGGATGTGCCTGTTAATGATGCGATGCTGCTTGTATCCAACAAATTAAATGAAGTCAGCGGCTATCCTGAAAATATGAACCAGCCTACAATTAGGGCAGCAAATACTGATGCAGTTTCTGTTGTGGATTTAATGCTTTTAACTGATGATACTAATAAACGTTCAATAGATGAATATCTTAGCTTTTTTGAAGAAACAATTAAGCCATATTTTGACAGGGTGAAAGGCGTTGCCGATGTAAGCTACTGGGGCGGCAGGGCAAAGCAGATACAAATAGATGTAGACCCATACAGATTAAGTGCGTATAACATTACACTTTCTGCAATAATAAATGCACTAAGCAAAGAAAATGTTAATATATCAGCAGGCACAATTGATTTTGGCGCAAAAGATTACCGTTTCCGCACAATAGGCGAGGCTAAAACACCGCAGGATATAAGGGATATTGTTGTTATTTCTGGCGATAACTCACGTATAAAACTTGGTGATATTGCTAATGTAGATTACGGCTTTTCAAAAAGAAATACTATTGTAAGCTATGGCAATACTAACGCATTAAGTGTAGGTATTGTGGCTCAGGCTGGCGCAAACGTTTTAGAGCTTACAAATGATGTAGATAAATTAGTGGAAGATTTAAATAACGGTATATTAAAAAGCAACGGTTTAAAATTTGTAAAAATATCAGACCAGAAAAACTATATTTTACAGGCGATTGCATTAGTTAAATCAAATATTATTGTTGGCGGTCTGCTGGCTGTTGTAGTTTTGCTTGTATTTTTAAGAAGTTTATGGGCAACACTTGTAATTGCTGTAACTATTCCAATATGTATTGTTGGCACATTTTTAATAATGAGCCTTTTAGGGCGAACATTAAATGTTATAAGCCTTGCAGGGATTGCCTTTTCTGTTGGTATGCTTATAGATAACTCTATTGTAGTTCTTGAAAATATTGACAGGCATATAAGAAACGGCAAAAAAGCGCTTGTTGCAGCAGTAGATGCTACAAAAGAAGTGTGGGGTGCAGTGCTTGCATCAACTCTTACAACTATTGCAGTATTTCTTCCGATTGTTTTTATTAAAGAGGAGGCTGGCCAGCTTTTTGGTGATATTGCTATTGCTGTCAGCGCAGCGGTGGGGCTCAGTCTTTTTACATCTATCACAGTTATACCTGTTTTATCTAAAATATTATTTTCATCTTTGGAAAATAAAAATACTGATTTTTTTAGTAAATTATCTTTTAAATTTCATATAAGCAGTAAAACAAAAGAAACATTAATAAAATACAGTCCAAATAATCTGCTTGTATCTTTTGGCAGTTTTTTTGTAAAATATATTGTTTTAATATCTGATAAAATTAATT
>DXAQ01000053.1 GCA_019116905.1 Candidatus Mucispirillum faecigallinarum
ATAATTAATAAAATAAAAGTAAATATTTTAAGTTTACCCACTTTTTCATACACGTATGCAGAGTGTAAAAATGCAGTAGCAGTAACCCAAGGCATAAGAGATGCATTTTCTACAGGGTCCCATGCCCAGTAGCCGCCCCAGCCAAGTTCTACATACGCCCACCATGCACCGATAACTATACCGATAGTTAAAAATGCCCAGATTATCATAGACCATGGACGTGCCATTTTAAGCCATGTAGAAGAAAAATCGTTTGATAAAATAGCACCAAATGAATGGGCAGTAATTACTGTAAAGCCAACGTAACCTACATATAAGGTAGGTGGGTGGATAACCATACCAGGATTTTGAAGTAATGGGTTTAAACCTATACCGTCAAGCAGTATTCTTCTTGCTGGTTCGAAAGGGTTTTGCAGGAATGATACAAGGATTGTAAAAAATAAAGTTGTTCCTGCCATAATCAGCATAACGCCTAACTGATACCTTTCGTTCATATTTTTAATGCGGAAAATTTCTATTACTCCAAAAATAACAAGCAGCAGAACCCAAAGCAGCAGTGAACCAGCCTGACCGCCCCAAAATGCACTGATTTTATAAAACATTGGCAGTGATGAATCGCTGTATTTTGCAACATAGTCTATTGAAAAATCACTTATTGCAAAAGCAATAAAAAGTATACAGGAAGCAATCACTATTGAAATTGTAGTAGCAATAAACAAAATATTACCAAGTTTTAATCCATTTTGTTTAAGTTTATTAAATTTATCAGCTTCATTAACAGAAAATACGCCTGCTTTTGTATTATTATTTATAGGAAGTTTGCTTGGAATAAAATAAGTGTACGCATAAGCAGCCACAGAAGCTAAACTAAGAATAAGTGCGGATATTTGAAAAAACATCCCAATTGAGCCTAATTCCACAAAATCACCTCAAATGTTAAAATTATTTTATAATTTTTTATAGATTAAAATTGTGTAAAAAGTATGTAATACAAATAGAATTTATAGAAAATTAATATGTAAAGATTTTATGACGATACATTATATTTGACATATTTGAAATAAAACATTATTATTTTTTATGTTGGAGGATATATGAATATACTGGCACTTAACTGCGGCAGTTCATCTGTCAAATATCAGCTTTATGATGCAGATAAAAACAAACTGCTTGCAAAAGGCGCTATAGAGCGTATTGGGTTTGTAGGCACATTTATTATTCACCAGACTAAAAACCAAAAACACAGGCTTGAATGTGAATGTGCTACACATAAAGATGCTATATATACTGTTTTTAAATTTCTGACAGATGAGGAGTTTGGTGTTATTACCGAATTAAATCAAATAGATGCAGTTGGCCACAGAATTGTTCATGGTGGTGAAAAGTTTGATAAAAGTGTACTTGTAGACGATAAAGTTATTAGTGAAATAGATTCTCTTTCGACACTTGCTCCTTTACATAATCCGCCAAATCTTGCAGGGATTATGGCTATTAAATCATTATGTCCAAATGTGCCGCAGGTAGCGGTATTTGATACAGCTTTTCACCAGACTATGCCTGCAACTGCCTACCTGTATGCTATACCTATGAAATGGTATGAAAAATACGGCGTTAGAAAATACGGCTTTCATGGTACAAGTCATCTATATGTTACAAGGCGTGCAGCATGTATGCTGAATAAGGATATAAAAGATACTAAGTTTATAAGCCTGCATATAGGCAATGGTGTTAGTGTAACAGCAGTAAAAGGTGGTAAATCAATAGATACGTCTATGGGTTTTACACCGCTTGATGGGGCAGTTATGGGCACAAGAAGCGGCAGTATTGACCCAGCAGTTGTGTTATTTATGATGGATAAAGAGGGGTTTACTACAGAAGAAGTAAATACTGTATTAAATAAACGTTCTGGAGTGCTTGGTATTACAGGCAGATATACAGACAGGCGTGATATATCACGTGTAGCAGGGGAAGGCGATAAGCTTTGTCAGCTTGCTATGGATATTGAATCATACAGGTTAAAGAAATTAATCGGAGAATACTATGCTGTTTTAGGCGGGCTTGATGCAGTAATATTTACGGCAGGAGTTGGTGAAAATTCAAGTATTGCAAGAAAAATGGTATGCGATGGTTTAGAGCATTTTGGTATATTTTTAGATGATGAAAAAAATGAGAACGCTCATTCTGAATCAGATATTTCAAAAGATGAAAGTCCTGTTAAGGTGCTTATGATACCTACTAACGAGGAAATCGTTATTATTGAAGATGTTAAAGCTATTTTAGACGGCACATATCATAACCATGACTTTAAGTATTCATTTGAGGTAAAAAATGAAAGCTGATGACATTATTACATACTGTATTGATAATTATGGTTATGTAGAATGTATTAATCTGCCTTATGGTCAAGAGCTTCAATACTGCCAGGGTGGTATAAACGTATTTTTTTTAAGTATATTAGAGTTTGATACAGAAGATGATACTTTTTCCAGTTTAAATCAGCCAGATAAATACAGGCTTTCATTATGTTTAAGTAAAGAGGAATATAATAAATTATTCAGCAGGCAGTGTCCTTATGATGCAAAATATGTATGCAGTAAAGGCTGTGATTTTGCAGCTAAAAATATAATTATGCCGCACCCTGTAAAAGCAAATGAATTTTATATTCAATGTATAAGTCCTGATAAAGAAATATTTGAAAAAATTTTAAAAGAGCTGATATCCTTAAGTTATAAGCGGGCAAGGCAGGAATATTTAAATAGAAGATAATTTTTTGTAACCAGTTGTGATTTTAAACGACATAAAAGCTGATAGGATTTATATTTAGAGGGGAATTTGTGGATACTAATGATATAGATATTATCTCGATGGTATTAGAAGGTGATGTAGATAAGTTTTCTATAATAATAGATAAGTATAAAAATAAAATTTTTAAGATAGTTTCTATGCATGTTCCACAGGAAAATGTTGAGGAAGTAGCAAACGATATATTTTTTAAAGGTTATAAATCACTAAAAACTTTTAAAAATGATTCTCCTTTCATAAACTGGTTGACAGTGATAGCCATAAGGGCGTGCAAGGATTTCTGGCGCCAGAAATATGCACAGAAAGATGTGCCAATGTCATCTTTTGATGAGGAAACAGAGCAGTCTATTGAACTGGGAATAGATTACAGAACGCCTGAAGATAATATATTAGGTGATGAAAAATATAAAATGCTTATGAAAGCTATGGAGCAGTTAAAACCTGTGGAAAGAACGATTATTTCAATGATGTATGCAGAAGAAAGAAGTGTGGCAGAAATAGCATCTCTTACAGGTATGACAGAATCAAATGTAAAAGTAACTGCTTTTCGTGCTAGAAAAAAACTCTCAGAAATACTTAATTCTATGATGTAGGCAGGTATATTATGAAAGCAAAATATAATGAAGAAAATATTGAAACATTACTGAAATCATTAAAACATAATGAAGTTATGCCTGAAAGTTCTTTTACAGCAAATGTTATGCAGCGTATAAAAGATGACAGCAGTTTTGATGATGATATTATAAATCTTGATAAAGTAGATGATATGCTTGAAGGTCTTGCGTTTGCTGACAGTGTAAAACCATCAAATAATTTTACATTAAATGTTATGGAAAAAATAAAAGCAGAAAGCAGTATAAAATATGATGAAAAAAATGTAGAAAGTGTGCTTAATCTGCTTTCAAAACAGCCTGTAACGCTGCCAAAATCTGATTTTACAGATAAAGTAATGGCAAAAATCAATGAGGCAGACAGCGAAGAAAATATTATATCTTTTGAAAAAGTGTATAAAAAATTCTTAATAGGCGGTGTTATTGCAGCAGCTGCGGCTGTTATTTTAGCTTTAAATCTTTTTTCAAGCTATGACCCTGCAATGGCAGAGTTTATGGTAACAGATTATTTTAATACGGGGTTATATTAATAAATGACAGTTAAAAAATCTATAAAATTTACACTTGCATTTGTTACTATATTTGTGCTTGGTGCATTAACTGGTGCAGCGTTAATGCCTGTTATATTTAACAAGGTGGAGGGCAACCCATACTCTATAAATGTGTTATCTGAAAGGATATATAATACAAACCTGCTTAAAAATGCAGGGCTTACACCAGACCAGAAAGCTGCAGTTGATGAACTTTCTGCAGAATATGTGTTAAAATACACTGCTGAACGTGATATGTTTATGGCAAAACGCAGAACACTTTATGGTGAATTTAAGTTTGATTTAAATAAAATATTAACTACTTCCCAGTATGATAATTTTGTTAATAAATCAGATGCCTTAATAAAAGAAAGGGAGCTTTACAGCAAAGCGTTAGAAGATAAATGGCGTGCAGAACGTGCTAAAAAGACAGATGAAAAGTTACAGTCTGCTGGGTTTGAGCAGAAGTTAAAATATATTACTCTTTCTGTGCCTGCGCAAGAGATTATTCCGCAGAATTTAAACGCTGCTGCTAATCAGGATAAAGCAGATTTTGATTTCCTAAACAGGTATATGATTGACAGGGTAAAATATAAATGGGGCACTTATACTGTATACCATGAAGTAACAAATGAAAAAGATATATTAAAATCAGAAGATATTATTCCATAAAACTATTTATCTTCAAATGCTTTATTTATCATATCAAGCATGTGTTTTCTATTTTCTTCTATGCTTTGAGTTATTTCTTTTTTATATTCATCTCTATTTACCATTTCTTCAAGCTTTAAAAGGCCTTTATCAATAGCCACCCCTGTTGCTGTGCCTATTGCTGCGCCGCCTATTGGTGATGTAAATATGGAAGAAACAACTCCTGCAGCAACTCCTGCTGCTGCGCTTGCTGCTTTTCCTGCTGCAGCTTTTGCTGCTGCTTTTGCAGCTGTTTTAAAGCCAGTTTTTGCTGCCACTTTACCAGCTATTGTGCCAGCTATTGCACCTGCTGCCAGGCCGCCCCCGGTAGATGCTATCATTCTTTCTTTAAAATCAAGCAGCGGTTTTATTTCTACAAGGCTGTATATATCATCTACGTTTATATTAGTATTTATAGAATAAAGTGCATCTTTTTCAGTAATTTTATTTTCTGATAAAATTTTATCTATATCTTTTTGCAGGTTATCTATATTTTTTTCTGCACTGCCAAAATCAATATTTGAAGAAATATTATCCATAAGGTTTTCTTTTAGTTTGTCTGCCATATATTCTTCTATAGAGCCGGTAATAAGTTTTAAAAGTCTGCCGTATTCTGCAGATAGGCTGTAATACCAGTCCAGGTATTTATCAGTATTTAAAAGCATATCATCATACATGTTATTTACGTTTTTAATTAAATCTTCTTTTGCTGCTCCGTAAGCCATATCTGCTGCAAGCTGTATTTTATTTAATGTACCAGCCTTATACATTACTCCATTAATTACTTCAACAGCGACAGTATTTGCCTTAATAGTATCTTCAACAACTTCATGTTTAGCAGCAGCAATATAAGTAACTGCTGCAAATACTGATGGATATATAAAAACAGCCAGCAGTATTATAATAAATGATGTTAAAAATTTATTAATTTTAGTATTTTCATCATGTTTTGCAGACATAAAAACTTTCATAAGATTTTCTTTTTTTATAAAGAAAAAGCTGATAAAGCTGACTATGCCATAAAAAATAAAACCACCGCCTCCAAGGATAATTAAAAGCATTGTAAAAAACCATAAAGGTGCTGATTTTACAACTTCAGCATCTAAAATAGTATTTGATATGTTATCAAAAAGGTTTAAAATACTGCCTGTCATATAAGCTGCATAGTTATACTGTAAAGAGTTTATATCATTATCAAGAAACGGGATATGAATATTAAAATCTTTTAAGCTGTATGCAAGCAGCGGAAATATTACTGCTGATAAAAATGCAGTTAAAATATATGTAAGGCTTTCTATTTTATAAGGAGCATACCTGTTATTATATATGGCAAGTATAATTTTTGTGCTTAAAAACCTTGAAATTAAAAGCAGTGGAAAAATAATCAGCAGGCATAAAAACTCTACGCTTGAAAACAGATATATTCTAACAGGTATAATAAAAGCAAAGAAAAGCGAAACTGTAATTATTAAAATATAGCCAAAAGTTTTACCTGATAATAAGTTATAAAATTTTTTACTTTTTTCATATTCTATTAATTTAATTTCTTTTTTCAGGCTGAATCTGGCAGTATTATTTAAAATAATTGGCACAGCAGTAAGTAAAACGCTTAATGCATATATTACCATACCAAAAAGGTTTATAAATACACCAGATAAATATAAAAGAATATATCCTGTTAAAAATCTTAAAAATATTAAACTAATTTTTTTCATAAATATAATGTAATAAAGATAAGGCAATATGTCTATATTTTTTTGACAAATATCAAAAAAATGACAAGACAAGTAACATTATATTAGATTGACATCGTGTCTAATTAGATATAAACTTTAATCACATTAATATTAAAAGGAGTAGATAATGAGTAAATTAATTGTTGTATCTTATGATGATGAATTTAAAGCGGAACAGGTAAGGCTTGATTTTTTAAAAATGCAAAAAAGTTACCTTGTGGAATTAGAAGATGCAGTAGTTGCAGTTAAGAAGAAAGATGGCAAAGTAAAACTTCGTCAGATGAATAATTTAACTGCTTATGGTGCATTAGGCGGTGGTTTTTGGGGCCTGCTAATTGGTGCTATCTTTTTAAACCCATTATTAGGTTTTGCCATAGGTGGTGCAGCTGGAGCAGTAAGCGGAGCATTAAGTGATATTGGTATTGATGATGAATTTATGAAACAGCTGGCAGAAAAATTTAAGCCAGGTACATCTGCATTATTTGTGCTGCTTCATTCAGATTTAACAGATAAAGCTCTTGAAGAATTAAAAGGCACTGGCGGCACAATTATTCAAACATCTCTTTCAAGTGAAGATGAAGAAAAACTACGCAAAGCGCTTTCTGGTGTTATAGATAATAAATAAACAAATATTTCTGCCCTATATTAAGGGCAGAAACTTTTTCATATAAATTAATTGCCTGTATTTTTTATATTCATATCAAGCCCAAGAGATTTCGCTGTATTTATAAGCATCATTTGAAGTAATAAATCCATACCAGCCATAGAGCTTGAACCGCCGTTTTTATTATTAGAGCCGTCGCTATTTATCATAATTTGTGGCAGAGTAATATTTGCAATAGCTGCACTTTGTTTATCTACTGCATATTTATAAGCTTCTAATTTTTTATCAAGAGCGCCGTCTGCTTCCATTACTTTCTTTTTAGCATAGGCCTGTGCATCAGCTTCTAAAATAGTTCTTTGTTTGTTTACGTTTGCTGCTGCAAGTAAGTTTTCTTCTTCCTGTTTTTTAAGTTTTGAGATTTCAACTTCTCTTTGAGCGTTTAAAATCTGCACTTTATTTTCTCTTTCAGCTGCAACTATCATTTGCTGAGCTTTTGCTTCTTCTTCAGCTTTTATACGAGCAATATTAGCATCCCCTTGTTTTCTTGCAGTAATAACTTCCTGGTCTGCCTGAGCTGCTTTTGCTTTTGCTGTTGCAATACCCATTTTTGCCTGCTGCTGGTCAGAAATTTGTCTTTCAATTTCTGGAGAGCATGTAATATCAGTTACTACAAAGTTTGTAGCACTGGCGCCAAATGCTGTAAGCGGCATATCATCTTTAAATCTTGATGTTGTGCCGTCTTCAGATTGTTTTATATGTTTTACTTCCCTGACAACTTCTTCACCAGTTGCTGGGTCTAACTCTTTTACTTTTGTAGATTCTAAAACGAAGATACCATTATTTAACTGGTCCTGGCCTAAAATAGCTAAATCGCCCATTTTGATTTTAGCATCAGGAGCAGTCATTGTTGTTGCTGCTGTAATTAATGCACGTTTTGTAACAGGCATAATATTTTTTACTGCAAAATCCTGAAAAGTTCTATTTGAGTGTTTTGCGACGATATCTATCGCATACTGTTCTACTGTTGGCATAATTACACGGACGGTACCGCTTATATCACATCTGGAGTTATCTGAAAATGTTACGGTAACAGGGCCCTGGTTAACAGGAACATCTGCATCTTTTGTAAAATAAACTGTTTCTGTTTTTGGGAACCTGTAAATTGTACCCATAGCTTTTAAGTACCAGCCAGGTGTTAAATGGGCAGACATATCACCAGTCATAAACGCCTGTTTAACCTGATATTCATTAGCATCAACGTTACCGATTAATGAATCAAGAAAAAAACCACCTACTATAACAAGTACAACAAGAGTTATTAATAAATACTTGATTTTACCTAAAAAACTTAAAAATACATTTGTTTTCTTTTGCTCCATAAATTCCTCCTTTTTTTATTATTTTATTAAAGCAACTCTGTATTTTTTACGCATTTCATCAGGGTAGTATGTAGATTTTGCCTGACGAAGTGTATCTTTTCCTAAATCCTGTTCAAAGTTTAAAAATTTATATTCATCATTTAATTTTATACTGAATGAATTATATAGATGCTGGTAAATTCCTTTATATTCTCTAATACCTTTTGCAAAGTGCAGAGCAAAGGTGTTATCATTTAATTCTTCACCAAGTACAAAGCCAGAAGGTTTATCATCAGCATAAGAAATCATTCCGCGCAGGTTAAATTCTGTCATTTTTTCAAGAGCTTCTAAAGTTTCAGGATAATCGGAGCCATGATTTTCTGTCTGCTGTATTTCTTTTTCCCATGTATCTAAAATATATTTTGCATCATTAAATCTTTCAGGAGTAAGGTCAAAATCTTCTGTTTTATAGCCTTCATTATACTGCTTTAAAAGGTTTCTTTTTTTTGCAAGTTTTCTGCCTGCAAGAGTAGCAAGCCTTTCTGTTAAATATATATAATCAGAATCGCCGTCAAGATAAGAGTAAGTAAACTTATCTTCTGGGAAAAATGAAAGCCATTCTTCCTGTATAGGGAAAAAGAAATCAACTAATGCTGCCATTTCTATAAGTTTAGCAGTTGGAATAATTTCAAGAGGGCAGACTGGCATCATATACGTTTTATTATCATAAGTTACACCGTGTAAAAATGTGCAGCCATCACTTACTGCCACTTGATATTTATGTGGTTTTCTGAAAAGATAAGCGTTTGTAAAGCTGTATTCAGAAAGGCATGAGTTTTTTGCTCGTAAAATTGGGGCAAGGGACGCCCTGTGTTCGTATTCTAAATCTTTAAAATCCATTTTTATTACCATATCTCTATTTTTTAGAAATAAATACTATATCATAAAAAATTTATTTGTCTATTATTTTTGTATAATTTTTATATTATTTCAATTTTCTGCCATTTTTTGCTTATAAACCGCCTTGTAGAAAGTGCAGACTGCAGGAAGAACCCAGAGTTTAATGCCCACCAAATACCTGCTGCATGAAAACCTAAAGCTATTCCTAAAATATAAGCAAGGGGCAGCCTTAAAACCCACACATTAAGCATTGCATAAAACATTACAGCTTTCGTATCGCCTGCACCATTTAATGCTCCTGTCATAGCAAGGTTTAATGCAATAAACGGCTCTGCAATCATACATATATAAATATATTTGACTATTTCATTAACAACCACAGGGTTAGGCTCTAAAAGTTCTGCAATAGAGCGTGCATTTAAAACTATCACTACTATCATAACAGTTACAACTGATACAGAAATAAAGGCTGTTGTAAGACCGCTTTTATAAGCTTCATTATATTTTTTCTCACCCATTAAGTTACCAACAATTACAGCATTAGCCATATTAAAAGCAAAGGCAGGCATAAAAATGGCACTTTCTATTCTAAGCCCAGTGGCATAAGCTGCCATAATCTCAACAGAATTATATGAAAGCATACCTAAAACTGCATATAAAGCAGTGCCACCTAACTGCCAGCTAAGAGATACTATGCCGCCAGGCCAGCCGATAGATAATATCTGCTTTAAAATAGGAAGTGAGAATATATATGTTTTACTGATTATGCGAAACATTATAACCATATTTATAATAGATGCAGAAGTTATACTTACTGCTGTAGATATGGCAATCCCTTGAAAACCTAAATCTGTAAAATTATAAAAGTATAATACTAATATAATATTAAGAACAGCAGCAAATACCATAACGCCCATTGTAACAGTAACGCGCTTGCATGACCTTAATACGCCATTCATATTAATTAAAGTCATGTGGAAAATAATACCAAGAAAATAAATTTTAATAAGTGAGGAGGCATATCCTTTGACTTCTTCCGGCGCATTTAATAAAGTTGCAATCTTTGAAGAAAAAGTAACACCTATAATACAAATCACCACCCCAAACGAAAAGGCAGATATTACAGAAGTAAATACAGCAGAGCGAAATTTCTCTTTATCATCAGATGTAAAAAGGCGGGATAATACTGATACTGCGCCAATAGTTAAGGCATGACCAGTCATTATAAAAAAGCTGTAAACCTGACTTGCAAGCCCTGTGGCAGCTTTGACAGCCTCACCAAACCTGCCTGCAATATAAATATCTGTCATAGACATAAAAAATTCAAATACCATCATTACCATAATAGGCCAGCTCATTTTCCAGCTTGTTTTCATAAGTGGTAATAAATTTTTTACAGGTTCAATAATTTTCTTCTTAACAAATGAATTATTTTCTTGTAACATCATACTCTGCAATACCATATTATTAAAATATTTGAAAGAAGATTTTTTTAATATGTAGAAATTTTGTTAAATTTGTAATATATACTTTTTTATAAACTCAAATAGTCATAAGGTTAAAGTTGAGAGGTTTTGTATGATATCTTATATTTCACTGATATTTTATATTATTGCATTTGTTCATATAATGCTTTTTTTGCTTTGGGGCAACCGTAATGTTCGCGCTCTTTTCAATATATTTATAGGAATAGGGCTTATTTTTAATATTGCAGAGATTGTTTTAAGATATTTAAATACAGAATCTGCCCCAGTTACTACATTATATGATGTAATGAAAATGGTAAGCTTATCATTTGGTATAACATATTTTATTTTATATGCAAAATACAGGCGTCCGCTTATTGGTTTATTTATATCGCCTTTTATGGTTGTATCATCTATTGTGGCTATATATTTTCCACCAAATGTGATGCCGTCATATCCTGCTGTTGATTCTATCTGGCGGTATGTGCACCTTCCATTTATTATATTAGGTACTACATTTTTAGTGGCTGCTTTTATAGCATCACTTATGTATCTTATTCAAGAATCCCAGTTGAAAAAGAAAAATTTTGGCTTTATTTTTCAAAGGTTTCCAGCGTTAGATACTATTGCTGGTATAAACGATACATCATTGCAGATAGGTTTTTATTTTTTCACAATAGGAACAGCTCTTGGGTTTGTATGGATGCTGCAGAATAATCTGGAATCAATATTATCTTCTGCAAAAATAATTTTTTCAATACTAACATGGTTTTTATATGCAGTATTAATGATATTAAAAAGACGAAAACCAATGACACCAAGGCAGACTGCCCAGTGGACTGTTATAGGATTTATTTTAATATTAGTAACTTATGTTGGCGTTGCTAATTTTATGCTGAGGTAAAAAAATGTTAGTTGTATTAGGTTTAAATCATAATTCTGCCCCTGTAACAGTCAGGGAACGCATGGCTATAAAAAAAGATGAAATGGAGGCTTTATATAAAAAGTTTCTTGCAGAAAACAGTGTGCAGGAGTTATTTTTAGTTTCAACCTGCAACAGGGTGGAATATTATTTTGTTATAAAAAATTATCTTTGTGATAAATGTGATATTCATTCGCCACTGTGTGATAAATGTGAGATATTAAATATAGTTTCCCAAAACTGCCAGCTTGCAGTGGAAGACTTATCAAAATATACATATTTTGCATCAGGCAGAGAGGCAGTTACGCACTTATTTGCAGTTGCCTCAGGGCTTGACAGCCTTGTATTAGGTGAACCGCAGATTTTTGGTCAGATAAAAGATGCCTTTGAAATATCAAAAGAAAATAACGGTATGGGCGGCTTTTTAAACAGGCTTTTTGAGTTTACTTTAAAAACTGCTAAAAAAGTTAGAACTATTACAGGTATTTCAGAAAACCCAGTTTCTGTAAGTTATGCAGCAGTAGAACTGGCTAAAAAAATATTTTCAGATTTATCTCAGGCAAAAGCAATGGTTATAGGCGCAGGGGAGATGTGCGAACTTGCTGCACGCCATTTAGTTGGCTCAAATATAGGCTCTATGATTGTTACAAACAGAACATTTGAAAAAGCAGTTAAGCTGGCAGAAGAATTTTCAGGTGATGCAGTAACTTTTGACAGGTTTGCTCAAAAACTGCCGGAAGTAGATATTATTATTTCATCAACAGGCTCACCTGATTTTGTAGTTACTGCAGATATGATTGCTGAGGCTATGAAAAAAAGACCGTCCCGCCCTATGTTTTTTATTGATATTGCTGTACCACGTGATATTGACCCAAAAGGTGCAGAAATTGAAAATACATATATTTATGATATAGATGATTTAAAAAGCGTTGTAGAGGCAAATAAAAAAGAAAGAGAAAAAGAAGCAAAAAAAGCATGGGATATTGTAAATAATGCATCATTTGCATTTGATGAGCAAATGGAATCATTAAAAATCACACCAGTAATTAAAAATATGCGTTCTTATTTTGAAGCAAAACGAAATGAAGAACTGCAAAAATACTGTGAAAAATTTAAAATTACTGATGAAAAAGAGATAGAACATTTAAATTATCTTTTAACAGCAACATTAAATAAAATCCTGCATAAACCTTTTATGAATTTAAAAGAACATGCAACAGATAACGGTAAATATTCAATAACAGAAGTTATGGAAATAATATTTAAGAATAATTAGTGGAGAGATAGATGAAAAAAGAAGTGGTTATTGCAACAAGAGGCTCAAAACTTGCATTATGGCAGGCAGAATATATAAAAAGTGAAATAGAAAACCATCATAAAGATATTTCATGCAGGCTAGAAATTATAAAAACTATGGGTGATAAAATTTTAGATGTGCCACTTGCAAAAATAGGCGGCAAAGGGCTTTTCGTAAAAGAAATAGAAACTGCACTTCTTGAAAATAAGGCTGATTTAGCAGTACACAGTATGAAAGATGTGCCAATGGAACTGCCTGCTGGTTTAGAGCTTTATGAAAGCCCGGTATGTGAAGAACCAAACGATGCTTTTTTATCTATTAGATATAATACTCTTGATGAACTGCCAATAGGGGCAAAGGTTGGCACATCATCATTAAGGAGAAAATTACAGCTTTTAGAAATACGCCCAGATTTAGAAGTAATAGATTTACGCGGCAATGTACAGACTCGTATGCAAAAATTGCAGGACGGTATGTATGATGCTATAATATTAGCCTATGCAGGTCTTAAAAGGCTTGAATTAACTGATAATGTTAAAGAAATTATACCAGTTGAAAAAATGCTGCCTGCATCTTGTCAAGGCATTTTAGGGCTTGAAATTAGAAGTAATGATGAAAACATAAAAAATATTTTATCGTTTATAGGTGATAAACCAAGCTATACAAGAGCTCTTTGTGAAAGAGCATTTTTAAGAAAACTGCAGGGCGGATGCCAAATTCCAATAGGCTGCCATTCTATATTAAAAGATGATAAAATATATGTTAAAGGCATAATATATAACCTTGATGGCAGTAAGAAAATTGAAAAAGAATATACAGGGGATATATCAAACCCAGAAAATGCAGGGGAAAGACTTGCAGAAATGGTACTTGCTGCTGGCGGCGATGAAATATTAAAGGAAATATATTCATAAATTTATGAAAATTTTTGATAACCCAAAACGTGTACTTGTAACAAGGCAGTTTGAGCAGTCAGGCTCTTTTGTTAATGCATTATCAGCAAAAGGTCATTATCCATTTTTACTACCTATGATAGAAACTGTGCAGCTTTGCCCTGTTATTGAGCCGGGAGAATATGAAATTATATTTTTTACAAGCGCTAATGCTGTGAAATATTTTGCGCCATACCATAATAATATTCATGGTAAAGCATATATTGCATTAGGGGAAAAAACAGCGCATGCAATGGAAGTATTTTTAGGAATATCAAGCCATATTACTCCAACTGTATATGACTTAAAAAACGCTATGCAGATAATTTATTCTATACCTTTGCAGAATGCCAGAATATTATCTCCTGGTGCAGAAAAAAGGCTTGACCTGCCTTTTGAGCAGCTGCAGGAAATGGGGGCAGAAGTTTTAACACCTGCTGTGTATGAAACAACTTTTGCAGAATATCCTGAAGGATATGTAGATAAATTTATGGCTGATAATAAAATAGATATAGTAACATTTTGCTCACCAAGTGCAGCAAAATCATTTTTAAAGCAGTATAATGGAGATAAAGCTCTATTAGATATAGTAAGCATAGGAACTACAACAGCACTTTTTCTTGATAAGCAGGGTATTACTTCCAGATATCCAGATAATTTTACTGTTGAAGCTATGGTAGAAATAATATAAGGCAAGGAGAATATTATGTTTCCAGTTACTCGTTCAAGAAGATTAAGGTCAAGTGAACATATTAGAAGTATGGTTAGAGAAACATCTCTTTCTGTAGATGATTTTATTTATCCGCTTTTTGTATGTGAAGGAAAGGGTGTTAAAAATGAAGTCAAATCAATGCCGGGAGTATATAATTTAAGCGTAGATGAAATTATTAAGGAAGCAAAAGAAGTAGAAAAGTTAGGTATCAAATCAATTATACTTTTTGGTATACCTGACCATAAAGATGAAGAAGGCAGCGGCGCATACGGCAGTGATGGTATTGTGCAAAAAGCCATAAAAGCAGTGAAAGACAATACTGATTTATACGTTATTACAGATGTATGTATGTGCGAATTTACAAGCCATGGGCACTGCGGCCATGTGGTTAATGGTGATGTAGATAATGACAGCACTCTTGATATGCTTGCACGTGAAGCCCTTTCCCATGCAGAAGCAGGGGCAGATATGGTTGCACCAAGTGATATGATGGATGGCAGAGTTGGAGCAATTAGAAGTATGCTTGATGATAACGGCTATGAAAAAATACCTATAATGAGCTATGCAGTTAAATATGCATCAGGATATTATGGACCATTTAGAGAGGCAGCAGATTCTACCCCAGCATTTGGCAGCAGAAAAACATATCAAATGGACCCAGCAAATAGAAGGGAGGCATTAAAAGAAGCTTTCCAGGATATTGATGAGGGTGCAGATATTATTATGGTTAAACCAGCCCTTGCTTATCTTGATATTATAAGAGAAGTAAAAGATAACTGTGTTATTCCTGTTGCATCATATAATGTATCAGGAGAATATTCTATGATAAAAGCTGCTGCATTAAACGGCTGGATAGATGAAGAAAAAGTAGTAATGGAAACACTGCTTTCTATGAAAAGGGCAGGCAGTGATTTAATTATTACATATTTTGCAAAAGATGCAGCAAAAATATTAAATAAATAATCAATTCTATAATAAATAATATTCTTCGCCTTTATAAAAAAGGCGAAGAAGTTTATCATTTTCTATAAAACTCATCACTGTATTATGAAAGGTTAAAAGTAATAGGAGTTTATAAATACTATATAAAAGATATAAATAAACCCTATAAAAACATATATTTTGAGTGGGATAGGTTTTTAATTTTATTGCTTTGTTTATCAAGTATCATAATTATTATTTTATCATGCTCAAAAGGTATTTCCCAAATAAGTCTGTTTTCATTTTTATAATAATGCAGACCGACAGCAGATATTTTATCTTCTAAACTTATTTTTTTCTCTTTTGTATCAAAAGGCATAGGAATAACTCTTGATGAATATATAAAATCATATCCTGCAAAAGCAGAGCCTTCACCAAAAATATTACCTTTCATCTGCATTTTTAATGTAGAATTAATAATATTGCCAGTAATATTTAAATCAATTGTAACCTGACCTTTGCTGCCTGTGATTGCATTTTTATCATCAGAATCTATAAAAATTCGTTTATCTTTTAATATTACAAACCTGTCTATATCATAAGTGCCGTTTAGGCTTACAGGGTTATCTGCAATATTAATAGTCATTGGCTCATCAATATCTGCATAGGAAAAACATATATTTGTAAAAAGTAAAATTACTGTAAATATTATACGCATATTAATTCTCAATAATTATAAATGGTTTTTTATCTATTATTGTAGCAATATCAGTTTTCTTTTCAAGTTTTAAAATAAGAGTGTATCCTTTTTCAAAAGGCATTTCCCATATTAAGTCTTCATGGTCATAAATAGTCATACCTATTGAGGAGAGCGCTTTTGAAAGAGGCATGCCCTGTGGACGTTTTGCAGTATAAGTCTGGCTGTCATATAAAAAGGAGTAGTTTGCCACTTCTGATTTTTTAAAAACAGGACCTACCATCTGCATTTTATATATTAAATCAACTGCTACATTATCACGGCTGATTTTCATATTAATTGTAGCAATACCTTTGTCATCATATACTTCATAGCTGTTATCAGAATCAAGCAGAGTGGTATCGCCATTTCTTATTATAAGCCTTTCAACTTCGTATGTGCCGTTAAAGCTTAATGGGTCTGTAAGTGATATAGGTACAGGAACGCCTGAATATCTGTTTGTCTGGGCAAAGCATATTTGAGATATGCTGATAATTAAAATGGCAAATAATATTATTTTTTTCATATTCCACTCCATAATAAAGTATAGTCGTTTAAACGATATAATGGTTACAAAATTTATTGTATTTTGCTAAAATATTCCTGCACTTTTTCTGCCTCATTAGCTGAAACTATTCGTACAGAGCTTTCACTGTTTCTTTTCATTGCACTGTATGTAAAATTATGGCTGCCTGTATAAATAATATTGTCATCAATCAAACATAATTTAGCATGCAGTTTACGGCTTTCATTATCAAAAAGAACTTTTATGCCATTTTTTGATAAATACTTTGCAGTTACTTCGTTATATTTATTTGATAAATCATCTTTATAATTTGATTTTTCAAAAATAATTGTAACATTAATATTTCTTTTTGCCGCATTTACTAATGCACTTGTTAAAAGCGGCACAGGTTCTTCTAAATTTCCTAGATTATAGTTATCTATTTTATACATAAATAAGGCACATGTAATACTTTTTTCTGCTTTTGCTGTATCTGAAACAAATGATTTAATATATTCTTCATTATTTAATATTTTATAAGTGCCTTCTTCCCTGTCATTATAAGCAATAAGATTTGTTAAAAAGATAAATAAAGCAAAAAGGGCAGGTGATATAATTTTTAAGGCAGTAATTATATAGCTGTAATTTTTTCTATCTCTTGCCATATCTGCTCTTTCCCTGTGCCTGTAACAGCAGAAAATACTATAAGGTTTGCTTTATCAATACCTGTTTTTTCAGAGATTATCTTTATTTGTTTTGCTTTATCATTATTAGAAAGTTTATCAGCCTTTGTAAGCACAGAAATTAATGGCACATTTCTTGACTGCATAGCAGCAATCATTTTCATATCATCATCGTTTGGTACACGTCTTATATCAAGCAGCAGCACACAAAGTGATAAATTTTCCCGCTTTGCAAAATAATATTCTATTAACCTGCCCCAGGCAGCTCGTTCCGATTTTGAAACAGCAGCATATCCGTAACCTGGTAAATCTGTAAATATATATTTATCATCAATATTAAAAAAATTAACAAGCCTTGTTTTCCCCGGCGTATTACCAACTTTTACAAGGTTTTTGCGGTTAAGTATTTTATTAATCATAGATGATTTACCTACATTACTTCTGCCTGCAAAACATATTTCAGGAAGACTGCTTTTTATAAACTGTTCAGGTTTTGCAGCAGATAATATAAATGTTGCGTTCATCTATATAACACCAGCATTTCTTAAAATATTATTTAAATCAAAGTCTTCATTTTTGATTGAAAAAGCAGCAGCGTTTTTATGACCGCCGCCACCGTTATTTTCTGCAATAGTGCGTATATCTACATCTTTTCTTGAACGAAGTGATATTTTTTTTGACTGGGCATTAATAAGTATTACATAATCAGATATATCTTCGCTTATAATATAGTTTCCAAGTTCTGATGCATAACTTTCTGCAAAAACAGCAGTAAAAGTATAGCCTGATACATCTTTCATTGTAACAATATTGCGCATAGCTTTTTTTATGTAATTATCACGCCTTTCTTCTTCCAAAGTGATAATTAATTTTTCTGTATCAGTAAAACTATGATATGAATTGTTTAAAAAACGTTCTTCCATTCTAGATATTCCCATTTGGTTGAATAAAACACTCATTTTTAAGCTGTCATCACGTTTTAAAAACCACATATCTACATCATTAATGCAGCTGGCAAATTCTTCATATTCTTCTACTTTATAACCTTCATTTAAAAGGTATTCGTATGTAAGCAGTGTGGCACATTTAGTTATGTCATGGTGAGTAAAATGAAAATCTTTCAGCGCCTCACTGCTTGCATGGTGGTCTATAATCAATACATCTTTCTCACCAGCAAGCATTTCCACTGTACCATATAATGGAGAAACATCAGTAATAATAATCCTGTCATAATACTGATAATTTTCTTCAATATAGTTATCTATATCATCATAGCCTAAATAAACAGTTTTTATGCTGCCTGATAAAAATTTTTTAATTAATACTCCACAGCCTAAGCCGTCTAAATCGTTGTGAGAAATATGTAAAGTCTGCATTTAATGTCCTTTATTTTTTATCCTGAGGCCAGGTAATTTTACCGCCATTTGCAGCAATAAAAGTAACTATACCCATATTAATTAATGTAAATAAAGAATATATTGAAAAACGTGGGTTATATTTTAAAAATGAAGCAATTGTATCTGCTGGTCCAGCAATACGCCCTGCATCTGTAAGTTCAGTTTTACCTATGATTACAGCTATAACGCCTGTAATTAAAAGAAGAATAGAGCCTATCATTTTTCTTTTTAATATAGAATTTGCAAAGCCGTTATAATTTATATAGAAACTTAAAGCACCTGATGCAACTGCTGGTATAATAAAAATAATACCAAAAACTGTAGCTACAAGGCCTGTAGCTGCAAGAAAACTGCCTGCTGCACCACCAAGAATAACTGCTAATAACTGCACGAAAAATGCAAACCCAAACATACCAATAGGGAAATGGACAAGTTTTGGGTGAGGGTGGTTCTTTTTATACCACTGCCTTTTTTCAATCATTTTTTTATCCATATCTGAAAGCATATTTTCAGAATTAGGAACGATTGTGTCTGTATTATTATCAGATACAACACTGTCTTCTAAAACATCAACTGCTTCATAACGGAAAATATTTTTTTCACCATGTGGGCTCATATCAATGCTGTCAGTTAAATCTTCCCCAGCCTGAAATCTACCCATGTGCTCGCCATTTGGCCAAAAATCGCTTTTTGATATATCGTATACTTTGCCTTTGTAACCAATATATGCTGGCTTGCCGTCTTTACCATTATATTCTTTTAACTGTTCTTTTGTCATTTTTTTCTCCTATATTTTGTGCTAATCATATATATACCAATGCATTCTATTTTGCAAGTAAAAAATAGTAATAGTTATCACTTTTATTTTACTAATTCATAAGATGCATTTATTTCTTCGTATTTTTTAGCATATTTTTTTGAAAGCTGGTTTAAAAATCTGTCTTCTTCGCTGTAAATACAGCCGCAGTAATTCTGCCTGTATATTTCCAGGTTTTTAGAAATATCTATACCTTCCTGCCAGCCTTCTCTAAAATCATAATAGTAAAAAGGTATGTCGTATTCTTTTGCTGCTTTTTCTGCCAACTCCCTGATAGCTTCATGGTTTTGCATTTTGCTGTATAAAAGGCTTGATGAAAATGCATCCATACCAAGTTCTTTTGCTTTTTCAGCTGTTTTCATAAGTCTTCTTTCATAGCAGTATGCACAGCGCTCTTTTTCGTGGTAAACATTTTGACGCAGAAACTCAACTAATCCATAATAATCTTCAACTATGCATTGAATATTATAGTGCCTTGATACAAGCACTGCACCCTCCATTCTTTTATAATACTCCTGCACAGGGTGGATATTATGGTTAAAAAAATAAGTAGTAATATTATGCCCCTGAGCCTGCAGAGTAATAATCGGATATATTGAGCATGGCCCGCAGCACTGATGTAATAATATATTCATGCAAAATATTTACTATATTATTTTATCTATTTCAACATAAATATTTAAAAAACTAAATTTTTTACTTGTATTTATTTAATAAGCAATCTATTATTAAACACTATCAAAAGAGTAGATAATTGGAGGTTGGTATGTCTTTGAAAAAAATTGTATTTATAACAGCTTTATCTGCAATTACAGTGTTATCTCTTTCAGGTTGTAAAAAAGCTGGAGAAAACACAGCAGACGCTAATATATTTATTATTGGCGGTCAAAATCCTGAAACAGGAGCTATGGCAGATTATGGTTCTAAAACAGTTTTAGGGGCTCAAATAGCTTTTGAAGAAATTAATGCAGCTGGTGGTATAAATGGTAAACAGATTAAGTTTGCCCATTATGACAGCCGCGGCGAAAAAACTGATGCTGTTAACTTAACAAGGCGTCTTTTAAAAGAAAATGCATGTGCTATTATTGGTGAAATTACATCAGGCGGCTTTTTAGCTATGAGAGAATTAGCAAATGATGGCGGCACTGTTGCAATTTCAACTGGTGCTACTGCTGAACATGTTACTGAAAAAAGAGTTGGTGATGGCTATGAACATATTCCATTTGCTTTTCGTAACACATTACAGGATTCTGACGGTGCACCAAGCTTAACTAAATACTTAATGCATAATAAAGGCTTTAAAAAGTTTGCTTTAATTACATCTACTAATAATGAATATTCAGTAGGTTTATCTAACTTTTTTAGAGATGCAGTAAAAAATGCAGGTGGCACAATAGTTATAGAGCAGTCTATAAACGATGGTGATGCTGATGTTTCTGCACAAATCACATCTATAAAAAACAGCGGAGCAGATGCTATAATCTTTACAGGCTACTATCAGGAGGCTGCACGTCTGCTTTTAACTAAAAAAGCTCAAGGTGTACAGGCACCACTTGTTGGCGGTGATGGTTTCCAATCACCAGACCTTTGGAATATAGCAGGTGATGCTGCAATCGGCGCTATGTTTTATTCTGGTTTCTCTGCAGAAGTTGACAGACCAAAAATACAATCTTTTAAAGCAAAAATGCTTGAAAAAGGTAAAGAGGCAGATACTTTTTCTGCTCAAGGTTATGACGCTGCCTACTTATTAGCAGAGGCAATGAAAGCTGCAAATGTAACAGACTGTTCAAATGCTTCTCAACGTGATGCAATAAGAGCAAAACTTATGGAAATTAAAGATTTTGACGGCATTACTGGTAAAATGTCTATTGATGCAACAGGCAGTGCCATAAAAGAACCATTTTTGCTTGAAGTTATTAAAAAATCTGACGGCACTTATGGAACTCAAAGCTTAAATTAAGCTGTATGATTTATGAATATATTAACTGCCTCCGTTTTTTCAGCGGAGGCTTTTATTTTTATAAATATTTATCAATAATAATAAAATAAAGTAATATCAAAAAAATAAATATTTTATATTGCATAGTAATAAAAAAATTGATAATCTAAAAAAGTGGTTGTGTTTTAAATATATATTTTATAAGTAGGGGTTTTTGTTTATGGCAATGATAGCAGATGAAGTGCTAAAAGCTATGAAATGTAAAGAGCTTGAAACTAAATATGGTAATGTTAGAAAAGGTTTAAGAATGTCGCTTGTTGCATTTTTAAAAGATAACCCAAATTATGAAAAACTGATAGAAGGTTTTGTAGGTATTGACCCAACAGATAAAAAAAGTGAGGCAAAACGTAATTTTCTTGATGAACTAGGGGAAATATCCAAGCTTATGGATGATGCATTTAATAAACTTGGAGATGCAGAGGACGGCGCGCTTGCTCATAAGCTTACCACAGTTTCTGCAATTTATATGGAGCGTATAGGTCAGACTTGTCTTGAAGCTAAAACAAACTATTTCCCTATGCATAAAGAAAAGTTTGCAATGTATATATCAGAGGAGCAGGAAGCAAAAGCAATTGTTCCACGCACAACACTTAAAACTATAAAAAATTATCTTGATAAATGGTTTTTCCTTATGCAGCAGTATTCTGTTAATGCAAAAGCAAAAATTATTTATACAAAACTGAATGATTTCCGAGATAAATTACACCATTTTGAATACGTTATGGGTAAATCTATTAATAAACTTCAAAGAGAATATATTAAAGAGATTATCCCGTTTATGAAAGATACAAAACTTGCACTTTTACGTATGCGTAAGTTTTTTGAAGCAATAGAGGCATCAGCCTTTGGTAAAATGATAAAAGCCTTAACAGATGTGGCTATGGAAAACGGCACAAGGGTGTATGTTAAATATAACGCAGTGCTTACAATAGTAACAGGTAACGTTCGCAAAGGCAGTGTAATACCTGTGCAGACTATTGTTGATAAATATGATAATGTAATGTTTCCAATCAGGCAGACAGTTGCAGAGCTTGATACAAAACTTGGCGGCAGCAGAGTAAAAGACCCTGCAAAAGCATTCTGGGATATTGCATCACAAATAACTTCTTTTAGAGACGGTATGCACTCTGTAATTGATGAATTTTCTAAAGGTATAAGCCCTTCTGATGAAGATTTTAAATTTTTCACACATACTGCTCAGGCAGTACTTATTCCATATATGAACCAGACAAAAGGGGAAGTAAACGATACTTTTATTAATGGTGTTAAAACATTAGATACTTTCTTTTGGAAGATAATGACAAAAGCTATTGAAAACTCTCAGGAAAATGGCGAAAAAATGGATGAAATAGTTGGGCTTGCTGTTCGTGTTACACAAAAAGAGCTTGATAACTTTTTAGCAGATAATAAAGAACTTGCAGCAGACAGTCTGGCAGAAGATATTGAAAATGCATCACCAGAGGAAACCGCTAAATAAATATAAATTAATTGTATTAAGAAAAATTTATTTACTTTGAAAACAGCAGAATATTTATTCTGCTGTTTTTGTATATAATATTTACTTATCTATTTCTACAATAATTTTACCGTTTATATTTCCTTTAGCAAGTAAATTCAATGCATCATCTATATTATCAAGTGAAAAAGTATGCTCATCAATTAAAGGTTTAATATTATTATCTTCAATTATTTTTGTTATTTTTTTCAGCTGACTGCCGTCTGCCCTGACAAATAAAAATTTATATTTTTTATCCTGTTTTTCTGCCTCCTTATCATACTTTTTACCAGCTAAAGTAAAAAGCAGCCTTTTAAGAAAAGGAAAATTATTTTTAACAGCAAACTCTTTATTGGGCACTCCTTTTAAGCTTACAATTGTACCGCCTTTTTTTAATACTGATAATGAATGATTAAATTCTTTATTACCAAGTGTATCAATTATATAATCAATATTTGCAAGCACATCATAATAATTTTCTTTTTTATAATCAATATATCTTGCAGCACCAAGTGATAATATATTTTCTTTTGCCCTTGAATTACCTGTAACTATAACATTAAGCCCTAATGCTTTTGCAACAGGCACAGCAATATAGCCAAAACTGCCAGAGCCGCCTGTAATAAGCAGGTTTTTATTTGTTTCAACATTTAATTCTTCTGTTATTGCCTGATAAGCAGTAAGTGCTGCCAAAGGAATTGCTGCGGCTTCTTTAAAGCTGTAATTTTTTGGCATTTTAGCAGCAGCTGACTGATTAATTGAAACATACTCTGCAAATGCTCCTGGATGAGGCTGGGGCAGTCTTGCGTAAACTTTATCTCCACTTTTAAAATTATGCACATTTTTACCAACACTTTCAACCACTCCTGCACATTCACTGCCTAAAGTAACAGGCATTTTATAATCCTGTATAAGCCTGATACTGCCCTGCATAACAAGTAAATCTAATGGGTTTACAGCAGCAACTTTCACTTTGACTAATATTTCATCATCATTAATTTCAGGAATATCAATATCTTTTAAAACTGTCTTTATTTGTCTGGAATATCCTTCAATTTGAACTGCTTTCATTTTTTTGTGTAAAATCTAAAAACGATTGCGAAAAATGATATAAATAAAA